>JACNFK010000034.1 GCA_014384675.1 Candidatus Thiopontia autotrophica
TTGATGGGTGGGGCCGCATTTGAGCGCGAGAATCACAATCTAACCTTATTCGTTAGGCAAATACTTAAATAGAATCTTCATCTTTAGGCAGCGTAATACCCATTGCCTGTGCCCGTTTTTTCCACATGCGTCGAGCATATTGTTGCATGTCAGCTGTCTTATCACTTTCATCCATTATCTCCAGCCCGAGCAGGGTTTCCAGGATATCTTCCATAGTAATTATGCCCTCCATGCCGCCGTATTCATCGATGATTACCATTATGTGCGCTCTCTGGTGTAGCACTTCGTCAAATGCATCAGATAATGAGGTTTTATCTGACAATGTATGCAGATTACGTCGATAAGACTCAAGTTTATTGTCAGTATTGTTTCGCGCCTGCGCCAATAATAAATCATCCTTGAGCACAAAGCCGGTGAACATTTCATCGTTTTCTGCATAAACGGGAATGCGTGAAAAACGCGAATCGTAGTGATTATCGAAATATTCATAAACTGTTAGCGATTCGGGTAATGAAAACACCACGGGACGGGGCGTCATCACGTCGGTGACGATTGTTTCGTGAAGCCTAAACATGTTTTTCAGGATTCGTGATTCCCGCTCTTCTAGTTGCCCTTCCTGCTCACCAAGTTCTGCCATGGCAGCAAACTCTTCGCGGTTGAAGCCTTCGATTTTCTTATTGCGTGAAATTCCGCGTGTCAATAATTCAGATAAAACTACAAATGGGTACAGCATCTTTATAAGGAATCTAAGTCCTTGTGCTGTAACGCCTGCCAAAGCACGCCAGTATGTTGCACCCAGTGTTTTCGGGATAATCTCCGAAAACACCAGAATCATCAGCGTCAGAATTGCAGAAAACAACCCTACCCAAGCGTTGCCAAACACCAGGACTGCTTGTGCACCGGCACCGACAGCACCTACGGTATGGGCAATAGTGTTTAGTGTGAGAATTGCTGCCAACGGCTTGTTGATATCCCCCTTTAACTCACGTAACAGCGACCCTGAAATTCTCCCTTCCTGCTCAAGCCCCCTGATATGGGCCGTAGTTACACGGAGTAGTACCGCCTCTGCAATGGAGCATAAAAACGAAAAGAGCAAGGCGACTGCCACATAAAGGATGAGAATGGTCATGTTGATAAGAGATTATATAGTATAAACATGGCCGGTCTATATAATGGGGTTGATTGCCTAACAGTATATTAGACGGAATCTCTAAATATGGCACTATGCGGATTCCGTATATTATCGAGAGCATTGATCTCATAGAGGGAGCCCAAAGCCACCCGGTAACCTCTTGATTTATTTCAACCCAAACAGTAACAAATTATGGAATCCTTCTCAAATAACCGTCCCGAACAAGGAGCTAAAGATAGGTCTAAAGAAGATAACGCACCATAAAGAACAGAATTATGAGGAGACAATACTTAACTACCCCTGAATTAAGTATTGAAAATCACAAGAGATGGGGCAGTTTTTACATGATGGCCGTTTTTTACAGTGTTGCTTGGCATGCTCCACTATCAAGGCGTGAAATTCATTTAACTGTTTTACCAGGCCTCCACCACCTTCCGTCCGAAAATCCCTCTCTACCAGATGGCGGATCATCTCGTATGGTTCATCACCCGAGATTGCTCCAGTACGCTGAAAGATTCTCCTGGTGTAGGCATCGACCACAAAAACCGGGCGCTCAAATGCATACAGGAGAATATCATCAGCAGTCTCTGGCCCTACTCCATTGATCTGCAACAACTCCTCACGAAGCTGCTCGCTATCCATCTCCCATAGATATTTTTCATTCTCAATGTACCAGGCGCAGTAACCATGTAGGCGCTTGGCCTTTTGATTAAAGTAACCGGATGGCCGAATCAGCTCAGCAAGTTTTGGTTGGGCCGTAGAGAGAATAGCCTCAGCAGACAACAGATTATTCGTGCGCAGGTTATCAATTGCGGTCTCAACACGTTCCCATGCAGTGTTTTGGGTGAGGATTGCCCCAACCATCACCTCGAACGGGGTCTCTGCTGGCCACCAGTTTTGGGGGCCGTAGTGGTTATAAAGCTCCCTGAATAGTTGTCTGGGGCTACTCTTTTGCCTCATCAACTCTGGCCACATTTCTCAATTCTGCAATCTCTTCCTGGGTGAGTTCACGACTCTTGCCTGCACGAACCTGTTTGCCCAGAAAGATGGGGCCATAGCGAACTCTCATAAGGCGGCTCACTGTTAACCCTACCGCCTCCCACATTCTTCTAACCTCGCGGTTGCGCCCCTCCTGCAACACCACATGGTACCAATGGTTTACCCCCTGGCCACCGGAGTCCACAATATCGGAAAATTTGGCTACACCATCCTCAAGCTCAACCCCCTTGATGAGCTGGTCCAGTTGCTCATCTGTTGCCCCCCCCAGGGTGCGGACTGCATATTCACGCTCCACCTCGGCAGATGGATGCATCAAGCGGTTGGCAAGATCACCGTCTGTAGTAAAAAGCAAGAGTCCAGAGGTGTTGTAGTCCAGTCTTCCGACCGAGATCCAGCGCGCGCCCCGTATTTTTGGCAGATGTTTGAATACGGTGTCACGCCCCTCCGGATCACTACGGGTGGTCATCTGTCTTGCGGGCTTATTGTATAGAATTACCCTGCTTCTATTGCGCATCCCGCTTTTGGGGAATGGATTAATCAGCTCCCCATCAAAACGAATCTCATCGCTGGCGGTTACTCTTACCCCCAATTCGGCAGGCTGACGATTGACCTTGACCCGCCCCTCTTTCATCCACCTCTCAACCTGACGACGAGAGCCTATACCGGCCCGCGCCATTACCTTCTGCAGGCGCTCTCCTGCCGGCTCATCAGGTTTCTGCTCTGTCACTATGTACTACTCTCGTTCACGACCAGTCTGAGATCAGCTCTTGAGGAATCATCACCGTCATCATCAAGCTCAGGCTCCTCCTGCTCCAGCTCAAATTCGCCATTCATGGCACCAAGCTCTTTCAGCTCCATCAGGGTTGGCAGCTCTTCCAGTGTTCTCAGCCCAAAGTAGTCGAGGAATTTTTTTGTTGTGCCATACATTGCAGGACGCCCCGGCACATCCTTGTGACCGAGCAGGCGAATCCACTCTCTCTCTTGCAGGGTCTTCATGATGTTGGTGCTGACTGCTACTCCGCGGATCTCTTCAATCTCTCCTCTGGTAATTGGTTGGCGATATGCAATCAATGACATGGTCTCAAGCAGTGCGCGTGAATAACGGGCCGGTTTCTCTTCCCAAAGACGGTTAATCCAGGTGGATAGATCCTGTCTGACCTGCATTCTCCAGCCACTGGCAACCTCAATAACCTCATAACCATGCCCTTCACTCTCACTCTGCAACTGCCTCAATACCTCGACAATCTCTTGTCGCTCGGGCTCTGCCCCCTCTTCAAAGAGCGATCGCAATACCTTTATGTTTAGTGGCTTGCCTGAGGCCATCAATGCGGCCTCGATAATGTTTTTCAGACTCATCTCCATTATTGCTCCTCTCCACTTTCCATCGATCTTTCATTTGGTGAGCTGATGTAGATTGGCCCGTAAGGCTCATTCTGTACAATACCAATCAGTGAATCCTTGATCAGCTCGAGGATGGCCATCAGTGTAATCACTACACCCGCGCGCCCCTCTTCAACCTGAAACAGGGAGCCAAACTCAACAAATTCCGCCCCCTCTTCAAGCAACACCAGAACACTGCTCATGCGCTCCCTAATAGAGAGTGGCTCACGCTGCACATGGTGGCTATTAAACAGCTCTGCCCGCTGCAGAACATCACTAAATGCGGTTAGTAGTGCCTGTATCTGCACCTCTGGCTGAGGACGTGCGCCACGAACAGGTGCCGCAATCTCTACTGAATTTATGTCTCTCTCCATTCGCGGCAGTTCGTTCAGCTCCTCCGCCGCTCTCTTCAGCTGCTCATACTCCTGGAGACGACGAATCAGTTCAGCGCGAGGATCATCTTCATCCTCAATCTCTTCATGACGAGGCAACAACATCCTTGATTTGATCTCAGCCAGCATGGCAGCCATAACCAGATACTCTGCTGCCATCTCCAGATTCAGGGCCCGCATCATCTCGACATACTCCATGTACTGACGAGTCACCTCGGCAATTGGAATATTCAGAATGTCCAGATTTTGGCGCTTGATAAGGTACAGAAGAAGATCAACCGGACCCTCAAACGCCTCCAGCACCACCTTGAGTGCCTCAGGTGGAATATAGAGATCTTTTGGGAGCTCCTGTAGCGCCTCTCCAGAGACCCTAATTCCTCTCAGCATCTTCTCGTACTCTGGATCAACAACTGTTGAACTCTCCTCCAGTGGCAACTCTTGATTCACTTTAGTATCCCCAATTAACTGCTAATAGACCAGACCCATCGCCTGACGAACCTCAACCATGGTTCGTCTTGCCTCCTCACGAGCCAGCTCACCACCCTCTTCAATAATGTTTCTCACCAAATTTGGCTCCTCGGTAAATTTCTGCGCACGCTCACGCATGGGCACCAGCTCCTTTAGTACTCCATCAACCACAGACTGCTTACAATCCAGGCATCCGATAGATGCGGTACGACATCCTTCAGCCAGATCTTTACGGTCACTCTCGCTTGTGTAGATATGATGAAAATCCCAGACCGGGCATTTTGCAGGATCACCAGGATCGGTAAGCCGAACCCGCGCAGGATCTGTTGGCATGGTGCGGATTTTCTTCTCGGCCTCTGCCGGATCCTCTCTGAGAGAGATGGTGTTGTTATAGGATTTTGACATCTTCTGCCCATCCAGCCCTGGCATCTTTGATGCTTTGGTCAGCAGAGCCTGTGGTTCCGGGAGAATAATCTTGCCTCCCCCCTCGAGATAACCAAAGAGACGCTCCCGATCACCAATTGTAATATTCTGTTGCGACTCCAGTAGTGCGCGTGCCGTCTCCAGTGCCTCATGGTCACCCTCTTCCTGAAAACTTCTGCGTAGTCGACCATAGAGTTTGGCGTTCTTCTTCCCCATCTTTTTGGCGGCACTCTCTGCCTTCTCCTCAAAACCTGGCTCTTTGCCATATAGATGGTTAAAGCGGCGCGCCACCTCGCGGGTCAACTCAACGTGGGCCACCTGATCTTCTCCAACCGGAACCTGCCCTGCACGATAGGCAAGGATATCTGCGCTCTGCAGTAACGGATAACCAAGAAAACCATAGGTAGAGAGATCTTTCTCCTTCAACTTTTCCTGCTGATCCTTGTAGGTTGGAACCCGTTCAAGCCAGCTTAACGGGGTTATCATCGAGAGCAGGGTATGAAGCTCGGCATGTTCCGGCACCTGTGACTGCACAAAGATTTTGGCAGATGTCGGATTTACTCCGGCAGCCAGCCAGTCAATAACCATCTCCCAGACGCTTTTATCAATCACTGATGGATCTTCGTAATGGGTAGTCAGTGCATGCCAGTCTGCCACAAAGAAAAAACACTCATACTCGTGCTGCAGGTGAACCCAGTTTTTAAGCACCCCATGGTAATGGCCGAGGTGCAGATTGCCAGTTGGGCGCATCCCCGAGACCACACGCTGAAATTGTGCCGGTATGGTAGAGCTATTGTTGGTAATTGAGTTCATAAATTAATAACCGGCCATCAAAATCCGGCCAATGAGAAGAGAATTCCACTTATGCCGTTTATCAACGGCCCCATAATCTGTCCAAGAATACCTGTTGCCAATAGTCCAATAAGAATGAAAAAACCATAAGGTTCTATTCTGCTGAACTTCCATGAGAGCCTGCCCGGCAGAAGACCGGTAACTACCCTTCCCCCATCCAGTGGCGGTAGTGGCAACAGATTAAGAACCATCAAGACCACATTAATTAATATGCCTGCTTGTCCCATATAGATAAGTGGCTCGGACACCAGCGGCAGTGAGTTGTGTATCCCAACCCCCACAACAATCGCGATAAGCCATAACAGTGCCATTACTCCATTGGAGAGTGGTCCCGCAATGGCAACCCATACCATGTCTATCTTGGGGTTACGCAGATTTTCTGTTGTAACCGGAACCGGTTTTGCCCATCCAAAAACAAACCCCGTCTGCAATACAACGAGTAACAGGGGCACCAACACTGTCCCCATTGGGTCAATATGCTTTACCGGATTAAGGGTCAGTCTCCCCATCATCATTGCTGTCTTGTCACCAAACTGCTTGGCTACCCAGCCATGTGCAACCTCATGGACCGTAATCGCAAAGAGAACCGGGAGCGCCCAGATTGCTATTGTCTGGATCATGGAAAATGAATTCATTGCGGTTGATTATCGCTCAAATGGTGACGGATCACCACAACCTGCCCGCACAACTTCAGGGATTCCATCAACCATATTTACTACAGTTGTTGGCTCCACACCACAACGCCCCCCATCGATAATAAGATCCAGTGCATGCCCCATCTGCTCATCTATATCATGAGGATCATTCAGGGGAAATTCTTCACCCGGCGGGATCAGTGTGGAGCTCATCAGAGGCTCGCCAAGATCTTCCATCAACGCATGTGCAACCCTGTTGTCAGGAACACGAAGCCCGATGGTCTTGCGCTTTGGGTGTTGCAAGCGGCGCGGCACCTCACGACTGGCCTTTAGGATCAATGTATAGGGGCCAGGCATAACATGCTTCATCAAGCGAAAGGAGGTGTTGTCAACCTTTGCATAGAGACTCAGGTCAGAGAGGTTTGGGCAGACCAGGGTAAAATTATGGTCACTCCCAACCTTACGTATTTTTCGTATCCTCTCCATAGCCTGCTTGTCACCAAGATGACACCCCAGGGCATAACTGGAATCTGTTGGATAGGCGATAACTCCTCCTCTACGAATTACCTCTACTGCCTGCCGGATTAACCTCGGCTGCGGATTTATTGGATGAATCTCCAGGATAGGTGCCATAGTTGGTAGTGCGTTATCTGTTTGCAGTTTGCGGAACTCTGGGGTGCCGGCCAAGCTCCCAACGTTCCCATATTGGTTCACATTTTTTTGGCAGTGACGGCAGACGACCAAGCTCAACCCAGCGATTGCCGGGGTCATGGAAATCAGACCCCCTGGATGCCGCAAGCCCCAATTGAACCGCATGCTGCCCCATGGTCTGAATCTCATTTCCATTGTGGCTACTGGATACCACCTCCAACCCCTCACCCCCACACTCAATAAATTCCCCCAACATGCTTCTAAGTTTCGTACGGGTCATTCCATAACGTGCGGGATGGGCCACAACTGCAACCCCACCAGCGTCATGAATCCACTGCAGTGCCTCCTCCATCGATGCCCACTTCCCACTCACATAACCAGGCCGACCTCTAAGTAGATATTTTTTAAAGGCATCCTGCATTGTTTCCACTGCCCCAACACCAACCAGAAAACGACCATAATGGGTACGTGTCAGCAGATCTCCCTGCTGATACTCCAAAGCACCACTATAGGCATCAACAAAACCTGCATTCTCCAGGCGACGTCCAATCTCCTCTCCGCGCCATTTTCTATAATCACGCAGATGGCTTAAACCTTTTACCAGACCAGCGCTATCAGGATCAACATCAAGACCTACAATGTGAACTGTCTGTCGCCCCCAGGTTACGGAGATCTCTACTCCTGCCAACAACTGGATCCCAACTCTCCTGGACTCCACAACTGCCGCACCATAACCGGCCACCTCATCGTGATCAGTAAGTGCCAGCACATCAACCCCCTTATCCCGGGCACGGCGCACCAGATCACTGGGGGTAAGTGTTCCATCAGAGACTGTAGAGTGGCTATGGAGATCGTAATTAAACATGGATTGGTATGGTATGATTAGGAACTTTACTAAAGATGCTATTTTACTCCTCCTGCAATGAAATTTCTGTTTGATCTCTTCCCTGTTATCCTCTTTTTTGTCGCCTACAAGATGTATGGCATCTTTGTTGCCACCGCAGTTGCGATCGCAGCATCCGCCATTCAGGTGTCCATTTTCTGGCTCAAACACCGCCGCTTCGAGAAGATGCATCTTGTAACTCTTGGACTGATTACAGTACTGGGGGGGGCAACACTTATCTTTCAGGATGCGGCCTTTATAAAATGGAAGGTCTCCGTTGTAAACTGGGTCTTCGGGCTCGCGTTCATTGCAAGCAGTTACATTGGAGAGAAACCGCTTGCTGAACGGATGATGGGTAGCAGTGTCACCCTTGCAGACAATATATGGCACAGACTCAACTGGAGCTGGGGAATATTCTTCATAATTGTAGGCTTCATCAATGTATACGTTGCCTTCTATTATGGCCTGGAGATGGATGAAAAAACCCGAGAGGAGATCTGGGTTAACTTCAAGCTGTTTGGGGTTATGGGGTTAACTTTTACCTTTGTGGTTGCGCAGGCCTTCTATATGACCAGACACATCCAGGAAGAGCCCGAGGAGATTCAAGCAGAGATACCAGAACGACAAATAGAGGATAGATAAATGCTATACGCCATCATCAGCCAGGATCGTGACGACAGCCTTGAGGATAGAGTGGCAACTCGTCCAGACCATCTTGCACGGCTGGAGAGGCTGCGCAGCGAGGGTCGTCTTGTTCTTGCCGGCCCCCATCCCGCCATAGATAGTGAAGACCCTGGCCCTGCCGGATTTACCGGAAGCCTGGTGGTTGCAGAATTCCCATCTCTTGAGTCTGCCCAACAGTGGGCAGATAGTGACCCCTATATTGCAGCCAATGTCTATCAGAGTGTGACGGTAAAACCCTTCAAAAAGGTGCTGCCTTGACTGCTGAGGAACGGATAAAAGCTATTCATGCTCTCCTGAGTGACCACATCTCCCCGACTTTTCTGGAGATTGAGGATAATTCTGATGAACACGCCGGACACAAAAGTGCCGGTGGTGCCGGTCACTACACTGTACATATAGCATCACCACTGTTTGCCGGAAAAAACATGCTCCAGCAACACAGACTGGTCTACAGTGCTGTTGAGCCCCTAATGGATAGTGAGATTCATGCCCTGAGCATTAAAATCAAATAAAGGAAAAAGAGATGCTAAAAACCAACCAATATTTTGATGGAGACGTGGTATCAATCGCATTTCAGACCGAAACTCTGCCGGCAACAGTGGGGGTAGGTTGAGACAGAAACTGCATACCTCTGCACCTACGGATAAGCTTGAAATTTTATAGAAACAATTAGGCTATACTCTTACGCGCTGTTCTTTTAATCCAACAAAGGAGTTTTCAATGTCTAAAAATGTAGGTGGTATTGATCGAATTTTGCGTATTGTAATTGGTGTTGCTCTAATCGCAGCAACTGCAGCTGGGATGTTGCCTGTCTGGGGGTATATTGGTGTTGTTCCTCTGGCTACCGGACTCTTGTCCTGGTGTCCTGCCTATACAGTTCTGGGGATAAAAACCTGCAAGTGTTGAAGCAGGTCTGAAGGAGAAGTAGTGTTTACCAACCCCTCTCTTGATCAGATTCATACCAGGCTGAGGGAGATCCACACCATAGCTGTGGTGGGGATCTCCTCTCAGCCAAACAGACCCAGCCATCGTGTCTCTGCAGCCATGCAGACATATGGGTTTCGTATTATTCCTGTACGCCCGGGAGGTGGAGAGATTCTTGGTGAAACTGTTTATGGTTCACTTGATGAGATTCAAGGCCCGATTGATCTGGTAGATGTATTTCGTGCACCAGAACATGTGCCCGCCATTGTTGACGATACTATCTCTCTGGAGATTCCTGCAATCTGGCTACAGGAGGGGGTGATTCATGCAGAGTCAGCTCAACGCGCCAGTGATGCGAATATTTTTACCGTTATGGACAGATGCATCTACAGGGATTACGTAGAACTGTTCAGGTGATGCTACGACCGCAATAGACTCTGCAGCCCCTCTTCATCCAAAACCTGAATACCAAGTGTCTCTGCCTTTACTTTTTTTGACCCTGGATCCTCACCACAGATCAGTGCAGTTGTCTTCTTTGAGACTGAACCCGTAACCTTTGCACCCATGGCCTGCAGTCTCTCTTTGGCCTCTGACCGTTTCATATTGCGCAGAGTACCTGTGATTACGTAACTCTCTCCAAGTAGTGGTTGTGGCAGTCTCTCCTGGGGGATGATTGTCTCCCAGACCACCCCTGATCGTAGCAGACTCTCAATAACCTTACGATTATGATCCTGTCGAAAAAAGGTAAATATGTTATGCGCAACAACAGGGCCAACATCATCCACCACCTGCAGATCATCAATGGTTGCCTGCATGATTGGCTCCAGATCACCAAAATGGATAGCAATGGAACGGGCGGTTGCCTCTCCCACTTCAGGTATGCCGAGAGCGAATAGAAGCCGTGGTAACGTGGTTTTTCTGCTCTTGCTCAGCGACCCTACAAGATTGTCTGCTGATTTATCTCCCATCCTCTGCAAAGATGAGAGCTGTTCCGAATTAATGCTGAAAAGATCTGCTGCAGTTGCAATGATCTTCTCATCTACCAGCTGATCTATAAGCTTTCCACCCAACCCCTCTATATCCAGGCCTTTGCGAGAGGCGAAATGCCATATGGCCTCCTTGCGTTGTGCTGGACAGAAGAGCCCTCCACTACAGCGAGCCACACTTTTATCCTCTTCACGCAGAACCTCAGAACCACATACAGGACAGCTGTTTGGCATCTTCCATATCTCAGTATAGTGCGGTCGTTTATCCGGTATGGTTCTAACCACTTCTGGGATTACATCTCCTGCACGACGAACCACCACTGTATCTCCAACTCTTACATCCTTGCGCTGCACCTCATCCTCGTTATGGAGGGTCGCGTTGGAGACTGTAACACCGCCAACATCCACCGGCGCAAGACGTGCCACCGGCGTCAAAGCTCCGGTACGACCAACCTGTAGATCTATCGATAGCAACTCTGTGGTTGCCTCTTCGGCAGGAAATTTCCATGCAATAGCCCAGCGCGGAGCTCGTGAGGTAGAGCCCAACTTCTGCTGCAGCTGAAATGAGTTCACTTTAAATACAACCCCATCGATCTCATAGGGAAGCACCTCTCTTCGTGACAGGAGATCCGCATAAACCTCTGCACAGCCATCCAACCCGCTCACCACCTGTGACTCTGTTGATATTGGTATCCCCCATGATGAAAGTTGCTCAATCAGCTGTTGATAGCTCTCTGCTTTTTCCCCTCCCTGTTGAATACCGATGCCATAACTTATGAAAGAGAGTGGTCGCTTTGCGGTTATTGATGAGTCAAGTTGACGCAGACTGCCGGCCGCGGCATTTCTGGGGTTTGCAAACAGTTTCTCTCCAGCAACACTCTGGGACTGGTTCAGTCGCTTGAAGTCATCTATGGAGATGAATACCTCACCTCTAACCTCAAGGCGATCGGGGAGATTATCACCATGCAACCTAAATGGAATTGTGGGTATGGTACGTATATTAGAGGTTACATCCTCACCTGTTTGGCCATCTCCTCGTGTTGCGCCACGAACCAGAACACCATCTATATAAAGAAGATTAAGTGCCAGCCCATCCAGTTTTGGCTCAATTACATACTCTATATGCTCTATTTCACCACGCTCTCTCACTCTCCTCTCAAAACCTTCCATCTCGGAATAGCTAAAGGCATTATCCAGTGAGGCCATTGGGGTCTCATGATCTACTGACTCAAAGGCTGAAAGTATCTCCCCCCCCACTCGTCTTGTGGGAGAGTCATCTCTCTTTAGCTCAGGATAATTCTGCTCCAGCCCCTGTAGCTCCCTAAAAAGAGCATCATATTCTGAATCCAGAATCTCCGGGGAGTCCAGGGTGTAGTAGCGGTGGTTATGGTAGTTAAGCTGATCACGCAACTCTTGAGCACGAGCTGCGGGCAGAGGAGACTGTCCACTCATCTCTATTTTGGCTGCTCAATGGCTGCCCTGCGACTCTCCAGCTCCTGGTTGTACTCAAATTCGTAAACTTGATCCCGCAAATTTTGCAGCGAGTGTGGAGTTAATGCCTTTCTCTCACTATCACAGACCTGCCCACCCAGACCTACAGCAATTTTATGTGATGTCTCAGCCATCTTTTCAAATGCCTGTTTACCAGAATATTTACTCGGCAACCGGAAGAAGAGTGCTATCCCCGTAGTTCTAAGATTCATAATCTGTTGTTGATCAAACACCCCAGGTGCCAATACGTTGCTTACGGTAAACAGTGGCGGCTCCTGCTGTCCCTGTGATCGCCCACGCTGCGAATCTGCAGAATAGACATGATAGAAACCATCCTTCCCCATCTCCAGTCCTGTTGCAGTAAATTCACGCAACAGATCTCCACCCTCAAAGTGATCCCCTTCCCTGGCCATGACTGTTAAGGTCACTGCCAAACCAACAGCATCAGATGAGTTATCAGGATCACTATCATCTACAGATCTCGCTACACCGTCACCAACACCATCTTCCAGATCAATATCATCAAGTTCCAGATCATGTTCGTCATCAAAGCTCCACTCCCCAAGATCAATTGGTTCATCGTGATTTTGCCCAGATTGACGCCGGGTATCTCCCTTTTCCAATATGGTTTTTATTTTGGTTAGTAGACCCATTATCGATTAACTTGCTGCCAGCACCTGAGCCTCTTCCATATCCACTGAAACCATTCTGGATACGCCAGGCTCATGCATAGTGACGCCTGATAGATGATCAGATATCTCCATGGTAGTCTTGTTGTGGGTAATAAAGATGAACTGCACTCGCTTGGACATGTGCTTGACCATGTTACAGAAACGTCCAACATTGGCCTCGTCCAGTGGGGCATCAACCTCATCAAGCATACAGAAAGGTGCCGGATTAAGTTCAAAGATAGAGAACACCAACGCCACTGCAGTCAGCGCTTTCTCTCCACCTGAAAGCAGATGGATAGTGCTGTTTCTCTTGCCTGGCGGCTGCGCCATGACAGTTACACCAGTATCCAGCAGGTCATCTCCCGTCATCTCCAGATGGGCACGTCCACCACCAAACAATCTGGGGAAGTTATTTTTCAGACCATCGTTAATTTTGTCAAAAGTATCCTTGAAGCGACTACGGGTCTCACGGTCAATTTTTCCAATGGCACTCTCCAAAGTCTCCAGTGCTGCAATAAGATCATCATTCTGCTGGTCGAGATACTCCTTGCGCTCTGACTCTGTCTGATACTCCTCAATGGCGGCAAGATTAATAGGGCCAAGGCGCTGGATTTTGCGTGCCATCTCGTCCACATCATCCTGCCACCTTTCTGCTGTTGCCTCTTCCGGCATCTCGCGAAGTAGTGGCGCCCTTTCGTAGCCACTCTCTTGCAGTTGCTCATCCATGGTCTGACAACGGACTCTTACCTCTTCTCCCTCTAGCAAGAGTTTCTCATGAGCTGAACGGAGATCCTGTACATCTTGCTCAGCCTCCACCCTTGTGCCATCAAGTTCACGTAAATGGTGCTCAATCTCTTCCAGCTGACGACGCGCATCAGCCAACTCATTTTCCACCAACAGCTGTTTTGCCAGATACTCTTCCAGCTCCACCTTAAGCTCCTTGATCGGAGCCTTCATTTCCTCTCTGGAACGTGCAAGATCCTGTCGCCTCTCCTCTCCCGAGGCCAGCTGCTCTTCCATACGTGCTAATCCACTACGGGTGGATTCCAGGCGAGTTCTGGATGACTCAACCTGCACGGTCAAACGGTGAAGCTGATCTCTCTTTTCACGTGCTCGATCTCTGGATCTGTCCATGGTCTCGCGCAACGCTCCCTTCCTTGACTCCATCTGCTCGCGCTGAGCATCACTCTCTTCCATTTCTGACAGTGCAATATCGAGGCGTAGCCCTAACTCATGAACACCTGTTTCTGCCTGCTTAATCTCCTCACGAGCCTGTAACAGCTCCTCATCAATTCTCTTGCTACGATGGTTTGCCTGTTCCTGACTGGCAAGCCTGCCGCTCAACTCAGATTTGCGGGAGGATATATCTGCGGCCTGTTGGTCAATAACAACCTGATATTGTTGCTGCTCCTGCTCCAGCTCCTTCTGCTCACTACGCCCATTTTGCAGAATCTGCTCCAATCTCTTCAGATCTGACTCAAGCTGTTGTTGCTGCTGTTTGAGTTCACGAATAGTCTGCTCTCTCTGCAGTAGACCATCCTTGTGATCATCCTCTCTGACTACCTGTGACCAGCCACGGCCAATCCACAACCCATCCCTGGTAACCAGGGACATTCCAGTATCCAGCTGCGATCTGAGTTGCAGGGCCTGCTGAATGGTATCTACTCCATATACACCCTGTAGCAGCATCTCAATTTCAGGGTTTGCCTCAACACAGTCAACTAGTGGAGTTGCACCAATAAGCTCTATTGGCACTGAGGGTTCAGGTAAACCGTTTTTTGTAATAAAGCGAACCTCACCTTTCTTGAGATGTGCTGCACTTTCCAGCAGATGACTATCATCACCAACCGGGATTGCCTCCAGATAAGAGCCAAGCGCCACCTCTACAGCCTTCTCCCAACCTGTGGTCACCTTGAGCATCTCTGCAAGGCGGAGGGTATCTTCTGCAATATCACTCTGATTTAACCATGACTGGACACTACTCTTGTCACGACCCAATGCGTCTTGTTGCAATGCCTCCAGCGAGGTCAGACGCCCCTTGAGCCCTTGCAGTTCTCCACGCTTTATATCCAGCTGATCTGCCGCCCTATGGTTTTCATCACGCCGCCTGGTGATTGACTCACGCATATCATCATTTTTATTGCGTGCTTGCTCTATCTCGGCCTCACTCTGCTCTAGTTCACTCTGCAGATTTTCAAGCTCACGGGAATCAATGGATGGTAGCCGCTGCTGCTCCTCCTGCAGACGTTGCTGCTGGCGCTTACCATTTTTCAACTGACGCTCCAGTTGCTCAATCCTTGAACGGGTAATTTCTGCGTCACGTTTCGGGTCATTAGCCGAACGATTAAAATCCTCCAGCTCTGATTGCCACTCATGCCAGGCATTCTCCGCCTCTTCCCAGCGTGCCGACAGCGCGAGATCCTCTTGCTGAAGTTTCAGCAATTCAGGATCATCTCTCGATAGTGACTCCTCTAGCTCTACAATACGCTGACGGTCCGCCTTAATCATTGCATTGGCCTCGTGCCAGGCGCTCTCAGCCTTTTGTAGATCATCAGCCAGTTGATTACGTCGCTCTTTCAACCCCTTCAGATTTTGCTCAGTTCTGGCAATCTCTGCACCAGCAGCATAGAAACGACCCTGAACCTCATTAAATGACTCATTTGATTCTGTATGGCGTTGACGTCCTTTCTCAATCTCAGCCTCTATTGATCGTTGCTGCGCCAGCCGCTCCTGCACTGTCAACTCAGCCTGACGAGTTTTCTGGCCCTGCTCTGCCGCCTTCCGATCATACTCCTGCCAACGTAATGCAAGCAGCTGTGCCTGCATTAGTCGCTCCTCCTCCTTGAGCAGACGATAACGTTTTGCGACACGAGACTGTCGCTCCAGACGTCTCAGCTGTTTCCCCAACTCTTCACGAAGATCATTTATGCGGTCAAGGTTCTCGCGCGTATGGCGCATGCGGGTCTCGGTCTCTCGTCGTCTCTCTTTGTATTTTGAGATCCCAGCCGCCTCTTCAATTAGTACACGCAGATCATCCGGCTTGGCCTCCACAAACCTGGAGATCATCCCCTGCTCTATAATTGCATAGCTGCGCGGACCCAGCCCTGTTCCCAGGAAGATATCCATGATATCCCTGCGGCGACATTTGGTTCCGTTAAGGTAGTAGGTTGATTTTCCATCTCTTGAGGCCTTGCGCTT
This sequence comes from Candidatus Thiopontia autotrophica, assembly GCA_014384675.1. NCBI lineage: Bacteria > Pseudomonadati > Pseudomonadota > Gammaproteobacteria > Candidatus Thiopontia > Candidatus Thiopontia autotrophica. Next base: position 15,770 of record JACNFK010000034.1, read on the forward strand.
GACAGAGATCTCACTAAAGCTGGCATACTGCCCCTGCAATGTACCTGCAGCATTATCAAAAACAAGCTCCACAGATGCATGACCAACCGGCTTGCGTGCACTGGAGCCATTAAAGATAACGTCCGCCATGGAGTCACCACGCAACTGTTTGGCAGAGCTCTCCCCCATAACCCAGCGAACCGCATCAATGATGTTTGATTTTCCGCAACCGTTGGGGCCAATTACCCCAACCAGGTTGCTTGTGAAGGGTACTGATGTTGGATCTACAAAAGATTTAAATCCAGCAAGTTTCAGGGTTTTAAGTCGCATATCCTCGTTATATCCGACAGGTAGACAAACTACCTATATAGTGATAAAAAATGAGCATCTCAACTACTCATGATTGTGTCGTATAATAGCACCCAAATCAACAATAAACCATCAATGAAATTAGATTAGATTTATAACTTATCTAATTGTTTTATTGGGTATATAAACAGGGATAGATAGAGATGCCAAGCAAGCCAAGTGAAGAATTAGAGACCTTTGAAAGCCCCACCCCGGAACGTGACTATACGATTCGTATTCAGACCCCTGAATTCACCTGTCTATGTCCAAAAACAGGACAGCCAGACTTTGCAACGCTGGAGCTGGAGTACGTCCCTGATCAACTATGTGTAGAGCTAAAATCATTTAAAATGTATGTATGGTCATATCGCGACAAGGGCGCCTTCCATGAAGCTGTCACTAACCAGATCCTCTCTGATCTGGTAGCTGCAACCCATCCCAGATTTATGCGCCTGACCGCTATATTTAATGTCCGTGGTGGCGTGTACACCACGGTTGTAGCAGAACACAAAGCCCCTGACTGGACATCTGCTGCCGTTATTCAACTGCCCGGGGCTACGCCAACCACCTCCTGATCCACGCTTCCGGATGGCCATCCATATAGGAATAGACCTGGGAACATCTGGCTGCCGGGCCATCGCCGTCAACCATAAAAGAGAGGTTCTTGCACAAAACAGCGTATCCCTTCCTCCATCAGAGAGAGAACATGCTGGGTGGTCTGTGCAGGACCCTGATGATTGGTGGCTCGCAACAATAGAGGTTATGGGGCAACTGATCTCAAAACTTTCCACTGAAACAGTAGAGACAATCACTGTAGATGGAACCTCGTCCACCCTGCTCCTCTCCGACCGTTATGGAAACCCATTAACTGCGGCACTAATGTACGATGACCAGAGAGCAGTTGCCGCAGCTGACAGGATCTCGCAAAGGGCCCCTATAAGCAGTGGTGCACACGGACCATCATCTTCTCTTGCAAAGCTTCTCTGGCTACTGGAGAACAACAGTGATATCGACAAATCCAGTGGTCTACTAGCACTCCACCAGGCAGACTGGATCAGCAACAGACTGGGCGGAGTATTCGGTCAGAGCGATGAAAACAATGCACTTAAAATGGGCTACGACCCGATTAAACGCAACTGGCCACAGTGGATGGACAGCCTCGTCCTGCCATCCGACATACTACCTGCCGTCTCTCCTCCCGGAACTCGGTATGCTACCCTGAACAGTCAACTGGCTGTTGAGTGGGGTATACCAAAAAACCAGCGGGATAGTATTCATATCCATACAGGAACCACTGACAGCATCGCTGCCACTATTGCTGCCGGCATCAATAAAACTGGAGATGCCGTGACCTCACTGGGAACTACAACAGCTCTCAAAATCCTCTCCCCTATCCCGATTTTCTCGCCACAAGACGGGGTCTACAGTCATCGCCTGGGAGAATCATGGCTGGTAAGTGGTGCCTCCAGTGCCGGTTCCGGAATTTTGCTTGACTACTTCTCGCGTAAAAAGATAGACGAACTGAGTCAGCTAATTGAACCAGACATCCCGACCGGACTAGATTACTACCCACTATCCACTGCAGGCGAACGCTTCCCCATCTCTGATCCAAATCTACAACCGCGACTGACGCCACGACCAGATGACGATAAACTATTTTTTCAGGGGATTATCGAGGGGCTGACCGCAATAGAGAAACAGGGATATCTGAAGATGCACAAGCTGGGGGCACCTTTTCCAAACCGAATAGTTACCGCAGGGGGTGGCGCAGACAACCAGAAATGGCAAATTATTCGTCAACAACAGATAGGTGTTCCAGTCTCTACTGCCACACAGACCGAGGCCGCCTATGGTGCCGCCATCCTTCCTGCTCTTCGTTTGTAGACAGGATCTGATTGGATCACGAAGTATCTTCATCAGAGACTTCTTCATCAGAGCTTCCTAGCCAAAAAAGCACTCTCAGTAGAATAAAGAGTGCTGTGTAATATATTGCCGGCAGAATAAGAACCAGAGGAACCCCCAACAAAATTGCCTGCATCCCCAGATCATCTGATAGCAGCGTCTGCAGAAAGCCCTTTTCCACCAGTACCCACCAAAACCAGTAGCACACTCCGGCAACGCCAATAAACTGCCCAGCCCTGTGTAGCGCCACAGGTAGTCGCAGCATGCGAAACTGTTGCAATGTTATTTGATGCCTCATCGGCCCATCCCGCCTTGAGTAGAAAGAAAACTTCTGATCCGCTCCACACCAAGCTGTAGCTGATCCAATGAGGTGGTGTAGGCAAACCGTATCCAGCGCCTCGGATCTCTTACTGTAAAATCTTTTCCGGGAGTAACCGCAACCCCCGCCTGCTCCAGCAGATCAGCCGCAAACTGACTACTGTCAGATGACAGGTCACTACAGTCTGCATATAGATAAAAGGCACCATCCGGCACTCTATCTATCTTGAGCCCAAGCTCCAACAGAGCCGCATAGAGAAAGTCCCTGCGTCTTCTAAAACGGTCACAGCGCTCCTGCAGTACTCTTTCAGTCTCTGGCTCAAATGCCACGAGCGCCGCATACTGAGATGGTGTTGGTGGAGCCAGAAACAGATTCTGAGAGAGCCGATCCAACCCACTGACTGCCTCCATATTTAAGGAGACCAGCCAACCAAGACGCCACCCTGTCATCCCATAATATTTGGAGAAGCTGTTTACTACAAACACTGTTCCAGGAAGATCTATAGCCGTATCTCTAGACCCATCATAAATCAGCCCCTGATAGATCTCATCCACAATCAAGACCCCACCACGCTCCTCCACCAGCAGGGCAATTTTTTTCAGCTCATTGGCCGCAATAACACTACCTGTTGGATTTGATGGAGAGGAGATCATTACCACTCTGCTCTTTTCGCTCCAATACTTACCAACCAATTCTGCGGTCAATTGAAATCTGGTGGTAGCATCAACCGGAACTGAAACCGTCACTCCTTCAAATATACGAACAAAATGACGATTACATGGATAACCCGGATCTGCCATCAAGACCTCATCACCAGGATTAACCAGAAGAGCTATCAACAACTGAAGCGCACCTGATGAGCCGGGTGTTACTACAATCTGTTCTGCCAGAACTTTTTTGCCGTAGGTACTATTATAGTGATCTGCAATTTTTTCTCTAAGTTCTGTTAGTCCAAGTGCCGGGGTGTAATGATGGTGCCCCTTGTTTAACGCTTCAACTCCAGCCCTGACAATGGACTCCGGGGTATCGAAATCCGGCTCCCCAACCTCCATATGAACTATAGTTCTACCCTCTCTCTCCAGTTCGCGCGCACGAGCCAGCAACTCCATCACATAAAATGGCTCAATTTCTTCTACTCGATCACTTGGACGAAAACTCATCTACTCCACACCGACTTAACCCACTCGAGATCAAGCACTGTTTTTTTCTCTCTATCTCCCTGCAATACATGGCAATGGTCATTTGACTCACCCATCTGATCCAGAACCAACGCGGCCCCGGTAAAATCCTCCGCCTCAGTATAACCATTGACTGTCACAATGGTTGTTAACCCCGCCTCAAGTGAGGAGCTGAGCCCATTGTGAGAATCCTCAATGGCTATACATTCAGCAGCAGAGAGGCCCAGCTCTGCCAACACATAGTCATATATATCAGACGAAGGCTTCTTGTTGGGGACGATATCACCAGCACCAATAATCTTGAACCATGATTCTGCCCCAGGAAACATGGCATGCTCCAGTAGTGCAGAGACATTTTGAGGGGTTGTGGTGGTAGCAATCGCAAGAGTTACTCCAGCCTCATGTGCCTCAGTCAACAGTCTTCGTACACCACTACGCAGAGGGATCTCTCCAGCTTGTAGCAGAGAGACGAAATGTTCTGTTTTTGATGCGTGAAGAGACGCAATCCATGCACTCAGATCATCCACAGTTGGATACTCAGGCTCCTCCAACTCAATGTAATGTCTGATTCTCTCCTTTCCACCAGTAACAGCCAGAAGCCTGCCGTACATCTCTTCGCTCCATACCCAGTCAAGCCCGGCATCTGCAAACGCCAGATTAAATGCAACTCTATGTCCATCTCTCTCTGTATCCGCCAGGGTGCCGTCAACATCAAAAATTATCGCCTTCATTCTATCCCTTTTTTCCTGTTCATTTAAAAGATGAGAAACAACTGTTTTTCTCATCATCGTGATATCATACCCGACCATTATCTCATGGAGAGGAGATCTGAAAACCATCTTGCAAGATCTCTTCCTGTTTTTAGAATAGGCACATTTAGGTTGCCAGAATGAATTCAATCTGGTATCAATGCGCTCTTTTCTCATACTGTCAGGAGCAATAACGGCATGGCCGCAAAGAAGAAGAAGTCAACGCTATTAGTCGGTGGCATCAAACCATACAAGCCTAAAAAGGGCGAAGAGTACATGAACGATAACCAGAAGAGCCACTTCGAAGAGGTACTTCTAGCCTGGAAACATCAGTTAATGGAAGAGGTTGATCGTACTGTTCACCACATGCAGGATGAGACTGCCAACCTACCAGACCCTAGTGACAGGGCCACTCTGGAAGAGGAGTTTTCACTGGAGCTGAGAACCCGTGACCGTGAACGCAAGCTAATCAGAAAAATAGATAAAACCCTCCATGAGCTGGATGGTGATGAGTATGGTTATTGTGAATCCTGCGGAATAGAGATTGGCATTAAACGACTGGAAGCACGCCCAACCGCAACTCTCTGCATTGACTGCAAAGAACTTGAGGAGATCAAGGAAAAATCAAATTAAGTAACCCCTGAAAAATCTTATGGGTCACGAAGTGCCTTAATCAGAGCTTCCTTAAGAGATCACCCCTCCTTTGGGGCTGAACACTCCTCTCTGACCTTGAGGTTATTTGTATCCGCAAACTCTTTAACAAAAGCGTAGGCATCGGGATCCCTCACACTTAATCGCTGCTCAATCACCAGACATTTTTCGCCATTAATTATGCGTGGACGTGCGCAATCACGATAACCAAGACTCCTTCCTCTGCCATACTGTGCAATCTGCGATGAAATCCGTTCAATCCAGTCACTGGGACGAAATTTATCCCCATCCCTGTTGCGGCTCTCGATTATAGTTCTACAATCTTCTCTTTTTTCTCCGCTATTCTGCATAATATTTAGGCCTTTGGGTATAGATCACACATAATCATGTATTCTATTATTTTAACAAATATCAATAAAACTTGCAAGTGGTAGATATCAATCATACCAATTATCGAGGGCGTTTTGCCCCTTCTCCAAGTGGTGACCTCCACTTCGGTTCACTTGTTGCGGCTACCGGAAGTTATCTTGAAGCAAAAACCAATAGCGGTGAATGGCTGGTTCGTATCGAAGATCTTGATTTACCAAGAACAGCTCATGGGGCTACTGACTCTATTCTTGCTACTCTGGAGCGACACCAGATGCAGTGGGACCACTCTGTAATTTTTCAGAGCACACGTAACGAATATTACCAAGAGAGCCTGAAGCTGTTGCTTGAGTCGGACCTGCTGTTTGCATGCGAATGTAGTCGCAACCAACTAAAAGGGATCACTCCCTATCCAGGGAGTTGCCGAAATAAAAATCTACCACTAGAGAACCATGCAATACGGATCCGAGTTGATGATGAGGTTATTACACTCAATGACAAATGGCAGGGAAGACACCTATGGAACATGAAAAAAAATATAGGTGATTTTATAGTTCGACGCAGAGATGGGATCTATGCCTATCAACTTGCAGTAGTAGTTGATGACTATCTTCAGGGAATCACCCATATTGTACGCGGCAGTGATCTACTGGAATCAACCCCAAGGCAGATCTATCTACAACAGCAACTGGATTATACAACTCCCAATTATGCCCACCTGCCAATTGCAGTAGATAACCATGGAATCAAACTAAGCAAACAACACCAAACACAACCGATCAACCGGGATAAACCTGTAGAGAACATATTTAATGCTCTTGAATTTCTGGGGCAAAATCCGCCAAACGAACTTCTTACATACCCATTAAACAGTGTATGGGAGTGGGCACTAGAGAACTGGAGAAGCAACAAGAGTCTTGAAAAACCTGCCCGCAAGAGTCAAGTATAATTCAACAGATGAATCAAGCGCGATCAACCTACCGACAAACCTTTAATGGTTCATTCAGTAGCCTGCTACAGTGGGATGACTTAACCACTTTCTGGCAGCGCCTACTTGAGGAAGAGTTAAGTGGATGGTATATCTACGCTGTAGGTGAAAAACCGCCGGCAACCACCTCGTCACCAGATGATCTCCGACACTTCATCACCAAAATTGATGCGCTTCTGCGCAAGGATCACAATGAACGAGTCTGTGGGATTGTCTATACCGACCACCCTCATACCCCTTCAATGATCAAGATTTATGATCCCAACAACCTGGGGGTCTCATGTGGATCAAGTGAGACGCCACCTCTACCAGGATGGGTTCTCTCAAAAGAGCAACCTGAAGATCTGCAACCGGTGCGACACCTGCCTGGTAATCGCAAACGGTGGTGGAGAGATCTGTTTTCATGACAGATTCAGATAGCGACCATAAAATAGAGAGTGAAGATGCCGCACTATTTCGCGAGATAACTCGAGATGTACGCCCACTAAATAAAGATAATCGGGCAGATACATATTCTCAAAGAGCACGCTCAGAGCACATAAAAGATAGTTTTTCGGAGCTGAGCCTGTCCGAAGAGCACTCTTCAATTATTGCCACAGACAAAAATGACCCCCTTTTGGAGATGGTACAACCGGAGGAGAGGCTATTCTATCTGCGCGGAGAGCTTCCCGGTTCTACCTTGAAAAAATTTAAACGAGGTGATTTGTGCTCCAGAGACGAACTTGATCTGCACGGTCTGAACAGTGTGGAGGCAGCCAGGGAGTTGGCCTCATTCATCAGGTTTGCATTGCATAATGGGGTGCGCTGCTTTCGACTAATCCATGGCAAAGGAACTCGCTCTGCTGACAAGCTTCCAATACTCAAAAGCATGGTGAACATGTGGCTCAGACACCATGGTAGTGTTCTGGCTTTCTGTTCTGCTCGTCAACGAGATGGCGGTAGTGGAGCTCTCTATGTGCTACTGAAGAGGCCGGACATCTGATACGATCTCTCTCATTACAACAGTGGCATAACTACCGGACGGCAACCAAAAATCAAGCTCCAGATCTGTACCATCCAGCCAGCTCCAATTCATGTTATCAGGAACCACCCTAAGAGCTCGACGATCCTGTGACAGGCCTGCATATTCTAACCCGCCACACATCTCCTCCATCCCCACAATAGCTGACTCCTCAAAAGCTTTTGCCTCTGCTGTTGAATCAAGCCGGCCCCTCCCCCAAAGAGGTGCCGTTGGGTGGATATCATGTTCAGCAACCCTTCTGAGGATCTCTTCATCAACCTCATCCTCGTGAAACCAGGCACGACTTCTTGCCAATGCATAAACCTCCCCGCCCAACGGATGGTTCCAGATCCCTGCCTCTACCCGTTTTGCGCATATCCGATTAAAAATCTCTGAGCGCACCGATGAAAGCAGAAGTCCTCGCTCATGCTTTCCTCTTGGGCGATATCTCTTGTTGAACATCTGCAGGGCACGCTCCACATTGCCGCCACCCCTTCCAAAACGTTGTTCACCAAAATAATTTGGGATCCCTTCGTTCTTGACCATCTCCAGACGCAACTCCAGCTCCTCTCGATCTCCCTCAACATCACGCAAAATCAACTTAAAGCTATTCCCTTTAAGCGCCCCTCTGCGTATTTTTTTTGCATGGTCATGAACCTGAATAATTCTTAATGATTGGCCCTGCTCCAGATCCATCTGTTCAAGAGTGCGCCAATCAGGAATTTCTCTACCAGCAACATCCACAGAGAACCACTGTCTGGTAATAGCGAAACGATCTTTCAGGCCGGCCATACCTACATCCCTACGCTTCACTCCAATATACTTGGCCAGAATAGATGCGACCTGATCACTGTTCATCTCCCTCTTCTCAATCTCGATCATCTGATGCTGACCATGACCAGACGGGGCAAAACCGAGATCTTCAATTACCTGAAAATCCTCAGGAAAACTTCTTATTTTTGCGGTTGCAGAGGGGGCACCATATGCATATGGTAGTGGTTGTACCATTCTATTTTGCAGCCAAAAGAGCTACTGAGTGTGCAGCGATACCCTGTCTCTCTCCAACAAAACCAAGCTGTTCTGTTGTGGTTGCCTTCACATTGACTTGATCAACCCCGACTCCAAGATCCAGTGCCAACAACTGCCTCATCGATTGAATATATTCAGCCAGCCTTGGCTCCTGGGCAATAATTGTTAGATCTATATTCTCAATCTGATAGCCTTTCTCACCCACCATCACCATAATCTCCCTCAGAAAAAAACGGCTGTCCATCCCTCGGTATTGATCATCACTATCTGGAAACAGTTGTCCAATATCGCCCAGTGCAACCGCCCCAAGCAAGGCATCACAAAGCGCATGAATTGCCACATCTCCGTCAGAGTGGGCCTTGAACTGTCTGCTGTATGGCACCCTGATACCACAAAGCATCAGGTGGTCACCATCCTCAAATGCATGAACATCAAAACCATGACCAATTCTCATCAACTCTTGCCTCGCTCTCTTTGCATGATCTCTTCCGCAAGCAGAATGTCTCCGGGATGAGTGATCTTCATATTTCCCGCATCCCCCTCGATAATTTCAGGTTGAAAACCAAGATACTCTATTGCCTGTGAATCATCAGTAACAGAAACACCATCTTCCATGCTCTGTCTCAGCGCACTCCTCAACATCCCCAGACGAAACATCTGTGGCGTAAGTGCGCGCCACAGCCCTGAACGGTCCACCGTCTCCACAATCTCCCTGTTGGTGCCAGAACGTTTTATTGTATCTGCCAGTGGTGACGCAAGAATTCCTCCAACAGGATGATTCCACAATTTACCAACCATATCCTCAAGGTCATCGCCTCTAAGACATGGGCGTGCTGCATCGTGAACCAATACCCAATCATCATCAGATGCTTTATCAGCCAACAGATTCAGTGCATTCAATACTGAATCAGATCGTTCTTTTCCACCTTCGACAACCAAAATTTTCTCAGCTTTATGATCATCAAACTCAACCTCAGGCCACCATTGATCAGCTGCTGCAATGGATACCACCACCCCCTGGATCCTGTTTAGTGAAAACAGTGCATCAATACTGTGTTTGATTACCGGGGAGCCGGCAAGATCGAGATACTGTTTGGGGCGGTCTGCCATCATCCGTAACCCAATACCGGCAGCCGGAACAATTCCCCAGATTACTGGCTGGTCTGTATGCATGGGTCATTCTCAGATATATTGTGGCCTGAAACTTCTGTAGAATTTACCACTGAGACAAATAGTTCGCCAGGTTTTACCATTCCAAGATCACTTCGGGCATGCTCTTCCAGAGCCTCTCTTCCTGTTTTAAGGTCAACCACCTCAGCACGCAGCTCCTGATTACACTGTTCCAGCCTGACATTCATCTCATGCTGTCTGGCAATTAACTGCTCCATATCCCAGAGCCGCGGAATCCCTTTTTCAGAAACCCATAGCTTGTACTGCAACGAGCCAAGAAAAAAAATGAGCACTATGATCAACAGACGAATAGTCATCGCCCGACCATCACCTTATTATCAGGGAAGATTGTAAAATGCGCCCATCCCTGCATATTGTGCTTCTGCCCCCAACTGCTCTTCTATTCTGATCAACTGGTTGTATTTAGCAATACGGTCAGAGCGAGATAGAGAACCTGTCTTGATCTGACCAGCGCTGGTTGCTACTGCCAAATCTGCAATAGTCACGTCCTCAGTCTCTCCAGAGCGGTGTGAAATCACGGCTGTATAACCTGCATCTTTCGCCATCTGAATGGCCGCAAGAGTCTCGGTCAATGTACCAATTTGGTTAACCTTGATCAGAATAGAATTTCCAATACCCTTCTCAATTCCTTCACTCAGTATTGCGGTATTGGTTACAAACAGATCATCACCAACCAGCTGCACTTTCTTGCTCAAGCGCTCAGTCAACTGTTTCCAACCGTCCCAATCCCCCTCATCCAATCCATCTTCAATTGTAAGGATAGGATATTGATTGACCCAACTCTCCAGCACATCAATCATTCCGGTTGAATCCAGCACCTTACCCTCTGATGCCAGGTTATATTTTCCATCCTGGTAGAACTCTGAACTTGCCGCATCAATCCCGATAAATATTTCACTGCCTGCCTTGAAGCCCGCCTTTTCCACTGCCTCAAGAATCACCTCGATAGCTGACTCATTGGAAGAGAGGTTTGGAGCAAACCCACCCTCATCACCAACTGCTGTATTCATCCCCTGAGATGAGAGCACGCTCTTCAATGCATGAAATATCTCAGCCCCATAACGTACAGCCTCGGCAATTGAACCTGCTCCAACTGGCAGGATCATAAACTCCTGCAGATCAATACTATTATCTGCATGCTCTCCACCATTGATGATATTCATCATTGGCACCGGCATTTTATATGGTCCAGCTGGTGTCAGATATCGATATAGCGGAACCCCTTGCTCATTTGCTGCAGCGTGTGCAGATGCCATTGAGACTGCCAACAGCGCATTGGCACCAAGCCTCCCTTTATTATCTGTACCATCAAGATCAATCATGATCTGATCAATCTCACTCTGTGCCTCTACATCCTTGCCCGTCAATGCATCCCTGATCTCGCCATTGGCATGAGCTACGGCCTTGAGTACACCCTTGCCGCCATAACGGCTCTTGTCATTATCACGCAGCTCAACAGCTTCTCGTGATCCGGTTGATGCTCCTGACGGAACAGCTGCCCGCCCCATTGCACCAGAGGCAACTGTTACATCCACCTCGACGGTTGGGTTCCCTCGAGAATCGATAATTTGACGAGCAACAACATTGGTTATTTCTGACATATTAATTCCATTTTAATTTCACAATACTATTTCTATTTTAAGGAAGCTCCGGTTCAGTCACTACGTGACCCAATCATATCCCCCTCACAAGTACAGAACATTATCCCTGTTCTGCAAACCCCATACTCTTCACACTCAAATCAATCGCCTTCAGGGTCTCCAACAGGGGCTCCATCTTCCCCAAAGGCCATGCATTAGGCCCATCACTAAGGGCTTTATCAGGATCTGGATGAGTCTCCATAAACAGCCCGGATACTCCAACTGCCACTGCTGCCCGTGCCAACACAGGAACAAACTCGCGTTGCCCTCCTGAGGTACCACCCTGTCCACCAGGAAGCTGTACCGAATGGGTCCCGTCAAATACGACAGGACAACCTGTTTCACGCATAACTGCAAGTGAACGCATATCGGAGACCAGATTGTTGTAACCAAAACTGGCTCCCCTCTCACAGGCCATAATATTCTCATTCCCTGTAGCCTTGGCTTTCTCGGTGACATTTTTCATGTCCCATGGAGAGAGAAACTGTCCTTTTTTAATATTGACCGGCAACCCTTGACTGGCAACACTCTGAATAAAGTTGGTCTGGCGACAGAGAAATGCCGGGGTCTGCAACACATCAACAACCTCGCTTACCTCATCAAGCGGGGTATCCTCGTGTACATCAGTTAAAACCGGCACGCCTATCTGCTCCTTGACAGCGGAGAGAATACGCAACCCCTCCTCTATCCCAGGGCCACGATAACTTGATACCGAGGTACGGTTGGCCTTGTCAAAAGATGATTTATAGATAAACGGGATTCCCAGTCGATCGGTAATCTCCTTCATCTCACCCGCACTGTCCAGTGCCAACTGCTGACTCTCTATCACGCACGGTCCCGCAATAAGAAAGAGCGGCTGATCCAATCCCACCTCAAACCCACACAATTTCATATTCTATATTCCTCTGGATTTCCGGTTAACATCTATTTTGCTACTCCTAGCCTTTCAAACCACCATCCCATTAAGCTTTTTCAGAGGTTCTTTTATGATATTGCAGTGCTGCTGATACAAATCCACTAAATAGAGGATGACCATCTCGTGGAGTTGAGGTGAATTCAGGATGGAACTGACAAGCAACAAACCATGGATGATCCTTGAGCTCAACCATCTCTACCAACTCCCCATCTGCAGAACGACCAGAGAAGATCATCCCCGCATCTTCCAGCCTGGCAACCAACTGGCTATTGACCTCGTAACGGTGACGGTGGCGTTCAACAATCTTGTCCTCTCCATAGAGCTGACGTACCAGAGATCCCTCTGCCAATTGGCACTCCTGTCCACCAAGACGCATGGTGCCCCCCAAATCAGAATCCTCGTTACGCTGCTCAACCGAACCATCAGCCGATAGCCACTCAGTAACCAGGGCAACTACCGGATACGGGGTATTTGGCTCAAACTCTGTACTGTGTGCCCCATCCATACTTGCCATATGACGTGCATATTCGATTACGGCAACCTGCATTCCCAGACATATTCCAAGATATGGGATTTTGTTCTCTCGTGCAAACTGTACAGCTGCAATCTTCCCCTCAACACCCCTCTTGCCAAAACCACCCGGAACCAGAATTGCATCCAGGCCATCAAGACATGAGATGTCACACTTTTCCAGGTCCTCGGAATCCAGGTACTGTATCCTGACCTTGGTATCTGTATGAATACCAGCATGAATAAGTGATTCTGATAGCGACTTGTAGGCCTCGGTCAAATCCATATATTTACCCACCATACCTATGGTGACCTCATACTGCGGGTTCTGCTGATTATTAACTACATGTTCCCACTCACTCAGATCAGCCTCCGGCAGATCCAGACGGAATTTGCTGGCGACAATCTCATCCATCCCCTGCTGATGAAGCAACATTGGGATCTGATAGATACTCTCAACATCAACTGCCGAGAAAACAGCCTTCTCCTCCACATTGGTGAAGAGTGCTATTTTTTTACGCTCTCCCTGAGGAATCGGACGGTCAGAACGGCACACCAAGATATCGGGCTGTATTCCAATACTTCTCAACTCCTTTACAGAGTGCTGAGTTGGTTTTGTTTTTAGCTCTCCGGCAACTGATATCCATGGCAACAGGGTTAGATGAACGTAGAGGGCACGCTCGTGTCCAACCTCAAGACCGAGCTGCCTGATAGCCTCCATAAACGGAAGTGACTCAATATCACCAACTGTTCCGCCAATTTCTACCAACGCTATGTCAATATCCTCATCTGCAGATGCTGCACCAGCAATGATAGATTTTTTGATCTCATCAGTTACATGAGGAATGACCTGAACCGTTGCGCCCAAATAGTCTCCACGGCGCTCCTTCTTCAGCACAGAATCATAGATCTGACCTGCTGTAAAATTGTTGTTTTTGGTCATCTTGGTGCGGATGTAACGCTCATAGTGACCAAGATCCAGGTCTGTCTCTGCACCATCCTCGGTAACAAACACCTCACCATGCTGAAATGGGCTCATGGTGCCAGGATCCACATTAAGATATGGATCAAGCTTCATCATGGTCACCTTCAGACCACGAGCCTCAAGAATTGCGCCTAGTGAAGCTGCTGCAATTCCCTTTCCAAGAGAGGAGACCACACCACCAGTAATGAAGATGTATCGAGTCATAGAGTTACCCAAATAGATGCCATGAATATGTTTGGAGAGAGACTTCTCATGGAGAGTCATTGTACCTCAGGAGCCTGTTCGAGAATAGAAGCCTTAACCCCAAATCCTCATATAGAAACATGAATACTGCACGATCAGATAAGTAAACTTTTTCAGAGGTTCCATAACTATTCCGGAACACTCTCAATCAACAACCCCTCCCCTTCTAGATCTCTATTCTCCCCCATATCTGACTGATTATCTGCAGAATAAGGGGCGCAAATAAAGTGGCCAACCACCTGAACCAGCTCATTGCCAACAAAAACAAGGGGGATTTGCCCTCTCTCCCAAGGAGGAACACCTCTCTCCCTTAGTATGTTTTTTAGTGTTCTGCGCTGTTTTGCACCACCAAACTGGCAACGCTCACCACCAACTCTTGAACGGACAGTAACCTTTTTGCCTTGCAACAGATCCTTCCTGATACCGCCACTGGAGACTGTTCTGACAACCAGCTTGGCCCCAATCTCAGAGAGATGCAGTGGCTGCTGCAGATCCCACTCGATACAGAAGTCTGAAGCTCTACCGCCCCCCTTATCTATCTCCAGACCTTTGCCTATCTCTATATACAGGAGCCCTTGAAATCGTCTAACTGTCACCTCTCTACTGTGACGATTTTTCCAGCGCACCACTGGCACCGCATCATCCCTTGCCTTAATCACCTCATTGATTATTCTCTGCAGATGTACCGCATCAGGTAATCCTGCGCCATTCATCTCAAGCCAGTAACGTATTCTCGCTTTACTATTTTCTACTGACTCATCAACTATCAGGGGCATGGGGTCACCAACAGAGAGTTCCATCAACTGCTCCTCTGCCCATTTTTCAACCAATTGCGAGGCCTCTGCACAGTGTCTTGAACTACGAGATAGTGTCAATGCTGCTGCAGGCCATCGTCTCTCCAACCGCGGCAAGATTTCGTGACGAATAAAATTTCTGTCTGCAGATTGCTGGTGATTGGTGGGATCCTCAACCCACTCCAACTGCTCTCTAACTGCATACTCCTGCAGTGATTGTTGTGAAAATTGAAGCAGTGGACGCATCAACTTTCCTGCAGCAAATGAAACCACACCACCCATAGCAGAGAGTCCACGCGGACCAGCTCCACGCAATGCCTGCAACAGAAATGTTTCAGCCTGATCCTCTCGATGATGTGCTGTAAACAGTTGGTCACCCTTCTGTATCTGCCCTGCAAAAGCGCTGTAGCGTGCTCTCCTGGCAGACTCTTCCGGACTCTCTCCAGTTTTAGATATTGCATCAACCGCAACAACATGAAGAGGAATATTCCGGTGGTTACAGAATTTTATGCAGTGATTTTCCCACTGGCCTGCCTCACTCTGAAGTCCATGGTTAACATGAATGGCCTCCAGCGCAAAATTACCGCCATCTTTATCTCGCAACTGTGCGAGCGCATGAAGAAGAGAGGATGAATCAACACCACCACTAAAGGCGACAAACATAGTCCCGAACAGGGGATATCTGCTTAAAAATGGTACCAACTGTTGGGGAGAGAACTCTCCACGTACAAGGTCAGCTGGAGGTGAAATTTCCATAGCTCATAAGACGCTGATAACGATCTTCCAGCAATTTATCGGCATCAATATTCTTCAGTATTTCCAGCTGAGACAACAGCTCTTTCTTGAGTGCTGCTGCCGCATCAGAAGGCTCCCTGTGAGCGCCGCCCAACGGCTCTTCAATAATAGAATCCACCAACCCAAGCTCCTTGAGCCTGGGGGCAGTTAGACCCATTGCTTCGGCTGCATCAGATGCCTTATCTGCGCTTTTCCATAGAATAGATGCGCCCCCCTCAGGAGAGATAACCGAATAGGTGCTGTAGGACATCATATTGCCCCGATCCCCAATCCCAACCGCCAATGCGCCGCCTGATCCGCCTTCACCAATTACCGTACAGATAATTGGAGTGCGCAGACGTGCCATGACAAAAAGGTTTCTTGCAATGGCCTCACTCTGCCCACGCTCCTCTGCATCCATCCCGGGATAGGCCCCAGGGGTATCAATAAAGGTAAGTATCGGCAGCCCAAAACGTTCTGCCATTCGCATTACTCGCAACGCCTTTCTATACCCTTCAGGACGAGGCATCCCAAAATTACGCCTGACTTTTTCCTTGGTATCCCTGCCTTTCTGGTGACCAATTACCATAACTGACTGCCCTTCCAGACGGGCCATACCACAAACCAGGGCTGCATCATCAGCATAGGCACGATCACCATGCAACTCCTGAAAATCTGTCAATATGCTATCAATATAATCCAGTGTATATGGACGTTGCGGATGTCTTGCCAACTGAGATATTTGCCAAGAGCTCAGGGATGAAAAAATTGAGCGTGTAAGTTCCCTGCTTTTATCCTCGAGCTTGGAGATCTCATCACTTATATTTAGCTCACTATCATCACCCACATAGCGTAGCTCCTCAATTTTTGCCTCCAGCTCGGCAATGGGCTGTTCAAATTCCAGAAAATTCAGGTTCATAGTTTTAGCAGCTTTCTTCTATTGATCAGTTTGTTATCTTAAATCGTACTATACCGCAAAAAAAACAGATTCCCTAGAGAATAGAGATCCTCCTGGATGTGATGTAACTATTCAGATCAAGGATAATCCGGCTCAACACTCTCTTCTCCCAGATGCTCTCTGAGGCGGTGAAACAGATTCTCACTGGGCTGCACATTCCACTCGGCTCCAAGATCCATCTTTACAACAGCTTGTGGTTGCTGATAATGAATCTGTACCGGACAGCTTCCCTCACAAAATGGCTTCAGTATATTGGCCAGGTAACCAGCAGGATTACCAACCATTTGCCCCTTATCAAGATGAATTATCAATCTCCTCATATGGCTAGCCCTGGCACCATCAAGGTTCCATAGCTCCTCTACGTTCATCCTCAATCCACCACTATAGTCATCCTCTGTAACTGTTCCTCGAACAACAAGAATAGAATCTTTCTCCAGAAAATGGCGGTACTTTTCATAAGACTCATCAAAAAGCGTCATCTCCAATCTACCTGTTCTGTCATCCAGAACCAGAATTGCCAGCGGCTTTCCTGTTCTGGTTTTCACCACGCGCATTGATATCATAAGCCCTGCAATAGTAACCTGCTTATCACGATCCGAGATTAGCTCACTAATACGCTGAGTGATCATGTGGCCCAACTCTTCCTCATGCTGCTCAATGGGATGACCAGTAAGGTATAGTCCAAGAGTATCTCTCTCTCCGATCAACCTCTCATTCTCTGTCCAGGGAGAGGCCTGTTTATATGTGATATCTACTCCATTATCACTATCCTCCTGTTCGCCAAACAGATCCCACTGCCCGCGCTCCTGATCACGAACATGCTGCTCTGCTGCCTTCATTGCATCTGGTAGACTCTTCATCAGAGTGGAACGACCGTCCCACACCTCTCCATCCATAAACTGTTGAGCAATCTCATCAAGGGCACCAGCACGTATCAGGGATTCCAGCACTCGCTTGTTGGCCTTGCGAAGATCAACTCGACGACAAAAATCGAAGATATCGACATAACTACCACTGCTCTCACGCTCTTCAATAATACCCTCAATGGCTGCCTCACCAACTCCTTTGATCGCACCCAAACCATACACCACATCTCTATTGTCAAAGACTGTAAAGCGAAAGTGGCTGCGATTAATATCTGGCGGATGAACATCCAGCTTCATCACACGGCACTCCTCTATCAGCGTAACCACCTTATCTGTGTTATCCATGTCAGCAGAGAGTACTGCAGCCATGAATGGGGCTGGGTAGTGCGCCTTCAACCATGCTGTCTGATATGAGATCAATGCATACGCTGCGGAGTGTGACTTGTTGAATCCATATCCGGCAAACTTCTCAACCAGATCAAAAATCTTCATTGCCAGCTTGCTATCAACCCCATTGGCAACTGCACCTTGCTCAAAGATAGAGCGCTGCTTCGCCATCTCCTCCGGTTTCTTTTTGCCCATGGCTCTGCGCAGCATATCTGCCCCACCAAGAGAGTACCCTGCCAATACCTGAGCAATCTGCATTACCTGTTCCTGATAGAGAATTACCCCATAGGTTGGTTCCAGTATGATCTTCAAAGAGTCATGCTGATATTTGGCATCCGGATAAGAGATAACCTCCCGACCATGCTTTCTATCAATGAAGTTATCAACCATCCCCGACTCCAATGGACCCGGACGATAGAGTGCAACCAATGCGACAATATCCTCAAAACTGTCTGGTTGCAGTTTACCGATCAACTCCTTCATGCCGGAGGATTCCAGCTGGAATACCGCTGTGGTCTGACAAGATTGCAATAACTCAAAGGTTTTCCTGTCTGCCATATTGATCTCTTCAATCAAGAGCGGCTCCTCCCCTCCGCCCTTACGCTGCTGGTCTATCATCTCTACAGCCCAATCAATAATGGTCAGGGTTCGCAGCCCGAGAAAGTCAAACTTTACCAGCCCAACAGCCTCTACATCATCCTTGTCAAATTGGGTAACCAGACCTGTCCCACTCTCTTCACAGTAAATTGGAGTAAAGTCATTAATGTCAGAAGGTGAGATAACCACCCCACCAGCATGTTTTCCTGCATTTCTGGCAACACCTTCCAGAGATTTAGCCAGATCTATCAACTCCTTTACATCACTATCACTGTCATATCGCTCTCTCAAATCTTCTGATTCATTGAGGGCCTTCTCCAAAGTCATCTTGAGATCAAATGGAATTAATTTGGCTATGCGGTCAACCATGCCATAAGGGTGTCCCTGGACACGACCCACATCCCTGACCACAGCCTTGGCATTCATTCGTCCATAAGTGATAATCTGGGATACCCTGTCATGCCCATATGTATCTGCGACATAGCGAATCACCTCATCACGTCTGTCCATACAGAAATCCACATCAAAGTCTGGCATGGATACCCGTTCCGGATTGAGGAACCGCTCAAACAGCAACTCATATTTCAGTGGATCAAGATCAGTAATTTTTAGTGAATATGCCACCAGAGAACCGGCACCTGAACCACGTCCTGGCCCAACCGGGATATTATGTTCTTTGGTCCAGCGAATGAAGTCGGCGACAATCAGGAAATAACCAGGAAACCCCATTCCATTAATCACATCCAGCTCAATCTTTAGTCGTTCATCGTAAGGTGCTCTCTTCTCCTCAATAGTCGACGCATCACCAAAAAGTTGCTTCAACCTCCACTCCAGACCGCTTTCAGATTCTTGCTGGAAAAACTGCTCAATGGTCAATCCAACAGGGATTGGGAAGTCAGGGAGATAATTTTCACCCAGTGATAGTGATACATTACATCTACGGGTTATCTCCAGGCTATTCTCAATAGCTTCCGGGATATCCTTAAACAGCGACTCCATCTCCTCCGCTGAGCGGAGATACTGTTCAGGTGTGAAATTTTTTGGGCGACGTGGATCATCAAGAACACGGCCATCATGAATACAGACTCGTGCCTCATGAGCATCAAACTCATCTTTGTGCAGAAAGTGAACATCATTGGTTGCCACTACCGGTAGATCAAATTTTTCCGCTAATGCAACAGCCGCATGATTCCAGTTCTCATCTCCACCACGTGCTGTTCTCTGAAGTTCCAGATAGTACCGACCAGGAAACAGGGCCATCCATGACTTTATGTGTGAGATAGCCTCTCCCTCTTCATCCGCCAACAGCGCCTGCCCAACATCTCCACTGCGTCCACCAGAAATCGCGATTAACCCATCTGTATATCCATCAAACCACTCTCTCTCCAGTTGAGGAACACCTCTATGCTGACCCTCAAGATACGATCTGGAGATTAATGTCTTAAGGTTCTTGAAACCACTATTATCCTGTGCCAGTAGCACCAGACGTGATACTGCACTACCCTCGGAGAGAGTACGCACCCTGATCTCTGCCCCAATAACTGGTTTTATCCCGGCAGCTACCGCTGCCCGATAGAATTTTACAGTTGCAAACATATTCCCAATATCTGTTACTGCAACTGCGCTCATCCCCCCGCTCTGTAGTGCTTCCATCAATGGGGCGATACGAATCAGCCCATTCTCCATGGAGTACTCTGAATGTAAGCGCAGGTGAACAAATGACATTACAGCCCCAGAGCCTTTCTAACCGGCCTGAATGATCGACGGTGCTGATCCAGAGCCCCATGCTGCTGCAGGGCCGCAATATGTTGTCTTGTTGGATACCCCTTGTGGCTATCAAAGCCATATTGTGGATGATGTTGATGAAGCTCAACCATCATCTGGTCTCGTGCCACTTTGGCCAAAATAGATGCGGCACTTATCGACTCAATCTTGGCGTCACCTCCTACAACTGCCTCAGCTGCCATAGTCAGTCCAGGGGGAATACGATTCCCATCCACCAGCACCAGCGAGGGGGCACATTGTAGCGTCTCAACAGCTCTTCTCATCGCCAACAGTGATGCGTGAAGAATGTTTATCTCATCTATCTCTTTCCTGCTTGCCTCTGCAATAGCCCATCCTATAGCATGGTCCATGATCTCTTTAGAGAGCCTCTCTCTTTTTTTCGGTGTCAACTTTTTGGAATCTGCGAGCCCCTTAATCCCATGATCTTCAGGTAACACCACCGCAGCTGCAACAACCGGCCCTGCCAGTGGACCACGCCCCACCTCGTCCACCCCTGCAATCAACTTTTGCCCATTACTGTTCATGCAACATCTCTTCAACCAAATCTGCCAACCTGCTAGCCGAATCTCCACTACCCAAGCGACTCTTTACATCCCTTAACCCACCCACCACTCTTCTCCTCTCTTCTCCATCATCCAGAATAGAGAGAAGATATGGAGCAATCGATGACGCTGACGCATTCTCCTGTAGAAGTTCTGGAACCACCTCACGCTCTGCGACAATATTTACCAAGGAGATATATTCTGTCTTGATAAGATGGCTAAGCAACCAGTAGCTTATGGGGGAAACACGGTAAATCACCACCATTGGGGTCTCAAGTAGTGCCATCTCCAAGGTAACCGTACCTGATGCTGTTGCAATAGCATCACAACCACGAATCACCGTATGTACATCACCTTTGACTATAGTTAGAGGAACATCATCAAACAGCTCTACCCCAGAAAAAAGAGAGGATGAGAGATCTGGAGCCTGAGATATGACAAACTGAACTTTGCTGTCATGCACATAGATCTCCCGTGCGCTCTTCAACAGATCAGGCAACAGCTGCTGAACCTCTCCTCTACGACTACCAGGAAAAAGACCAATGGTTTTTTTGTCAGGATCAATTCCGATCTTCACCCGTGCCTCTTCAACACTGTTACTGGAACTTACCTCCCCAACCAATGGATGCCCAACGTAGGTTGCCGCCACTCCCACCCTCTCATAATAGGGAGCCTCAAATGGAAAAATCAGAGCCATGTGGTCCACTCTTTTTGCAATCTTATGAACTCTGCCTACTCTCCATACCCAGATCTTTGGGCTTACATAGTAGAGCACCTTTATTCCAAGTTTTTTAGCAGTCTTTGCCAACAACATATTAAAGCCGGGGTAATCAACCAGAATCAACAGGTCAGGAGGGTCAGTTTTCAACAGGGCACGCATCTTTCTGAGTACCCCAAAAAGATATGGAAAATGACGCACTATCTCTATCAATCCCATTACCGCCATCTGCTCAATCCCGACAACCGCATTAAACCCCTGTTGCCGCATACGTTTGCCACCAATACCATAACAGTGGAATTGGTGATCTCTTAGATTAAGTTGTTGCAGGAGACGTGATGCATGAAGATCTCCGGATGGCTCACCAGCAACCACCATAATACGGTATTCAGACATTAGCGAATCACGCCGTTTTTACTCTCGCTGTGCTCTTTAATGAAATCGTGAAAAATAGCTAATTCCTGGTGCTGATATGATAGCTCACCAATATCACTTATAACCTCTGAAAGAGAGTCATGGGAATGAAACATCATCTTGAATGCCTGCTTCATTGCCTTGCGTGCCTCACTATCAAACCCTTTTCTTTTCAACCCAATCAGATTCAGGCTAACAGGTCTGGCCAGGTTTCCAGAGACCAGAATATATGGCGGAATATTCTTGTTGATTGCGCTACCCATGGTAGAGAATGCGTATGAACCAATAGTAATAAACTGGCTCACCAGGGTAAATCCGCCAAGAATGACATGGTCATGAATGACCACATGGCCAGCGAGTGATGCATTATTTACCAGAATCACATGGTTATTGATAATACAGTCATGGGCAATATGTACGTATGCCATGATCAGGTTGTGATCTCCTATCCTGGTTACTCCTCCCCCACCAACAGTTCCACGATTTACTGTACAACATTCACGAAATGTATTGTTATCACCTATCTCCAGCAGAGTAGGCTCCCCATGATATTTCAGGTCTTGTGGATCCTCACCAATAGAGGAAAATTGAAAAAAGTGGTTGTTCTCACCTATGGTCGTAGGGCCCTTGATGACCACATGGGACTCCACTTTGGTTCCTGCACCAATAGCTACATCAGGACCTATAACTGAGTATGGGCCAACCTCAACTCTGTCAGCAATTATTGCTGATTCATCTATTATCGCTGTTGGGTGAATCACGACTCCAGTTCTTTCTCTGCACACATCAGGTTTGCACTGGCAACCACCTCACCATTTACGCTGGCAGTTCCCTTAAATTTCCAGATATCACGAATTCTACGCTCCAACTCAACCTCGAGAATCAATTGGTCGCCGGGCTCTACCGGTTTACGAAAACGTGCCTTGTCTATTCCCACAAAATAGTAGAGTGACTTGGCAGTAGGGAGGTTTCCTGTGGTCTTGAATGACAGTATTCCAGTTGCCTGTGCCAGTGCCTCCATAATCAAAACTCCGGGCATAACAGGCACATGGGGAAAGTGGCCCTGAAAAAATGGTTCATTGATAGTTACATTTTTTATTGCCCGCAGACTCTTGCCCACCTCAAACTCAAGCACCCTGTCAACCAACAGAAAAGGGTAGCGGTGCGGCAGATGCTTCATTACCTCATTAATATCCATTTGAGTCATTTCTCTTTTCCTTTTTCCATTAATTCAATTTTTTCTTCCATATCACTCAATCTGGGAGCCAGACCACGCAACTCTCTTATTGATTCATCCAGTTTTCTGAACTGCACAACATTTCTTCGCCACTTTCGATTTGGATCTGCAGGAGTTGCTGATGAATAGAGACCAGGTGTATTTATGGATTTGGTAATCAGCGTTCTTGCTGTACAGTGGGTGCCATCAACAATCTCAAGGTGACCCACCACTCCAGCCTGCCCTCCAAATGTGCAGCCAGCTCCTATCACCGTACTTCCGGCTATACCAACCATTGCAGCCATGGCACTATTCTCACCAACTCTGACATTATGGGCAATATGGACCAGATTATCGATCTTCACTCCACTCTCAATTACGGTATCTTCCAGAGCTCCTCGATCAATAGTGCTGTTGGCACCAATCTCCACACCATCTCCAACAATCACCCTGCCAAGTTGTGGAATTTTTACCCACCTTCCATCTTCATTGGCAAAACCAAAACCATCACTCCCAAGTACTGCGCCTGGGTGAATAATGCAATCCTCTCCAACCACAGTACCTGCCATCAAAGAGACATTGGCCATCAGCCTGCTTCCTCTGCCAATTGTGCATCCCTCCTCAATCACAGATCCTGCCCCCACAAAAACTGACTCTCCAACCTCAACCTGCTCCATTACCACACATTGAGGACCAATCCAGCCCCCTTCTGCGATTGATGCTGTTTCATGAATGGTGGCAGACGGTGACCTCCCCTGTTCCTTGAAAATATACGGATTAAGAATTGATGCAACCTTTGCATAACCAAGATATGGGTCATCCATCAATAGTCGATTTCCATCAAACTGATCCCGTCTATCTTGGTGAAGAATTACCGCTGCTGCCTCCGTTGATTGAAGCTGGGAGAGAAACTTGTCTGAGGAGAGAAATGAGATCTGATTACTGGTCGCACCCTCAAGGGCGGCAATCTCTTCAACAACACAAGCAGAGTCGCCCACAAGTTCGGCGTTTATAAGCTCTGCAATCTCACCCAGAGTTGTTCCCATAGAGCTCCTGCCCCCTACTGTGCTGTCTCTACAGATGCGCCGTTATCACCATTTCCTGACATTGATTTCAGGGCATTTAATACAGTACGAGATATATCTACACGAGGTGATGCGAAGATAACTGACTCATTTACTATAAGGTCAAACTGTTCATCTTTCGCCACTCTATCGACCATTTTGAACACAAGTTTCTGTAACTTTTGAAGCTCTTCAGCCTGTGCAATCCGCAGATCTGCCCCATACTCCTCATCCATCAACTTCAACTCACTACTACAAGAACGTATCTTCAGGAGCTTTCTCTGTTTCTGTTGCTTACTCAATGCAGCACCCTCTTTCTCCAGATCCTCCCCCATCTTTTTACACCTTTTCTGAAAATCAAGAACCTCTATCTTTCTATCACCAAATGCCTCTTCCAGACGACTGGTTGCAGCTTGTGCCTGAGGTGCCTTTTGTAGTAAAAGATTAATATTCACAAATCCAATTCTGCTCCCCTCTGCGTACACATTGACTGTACTGCAAAGCATCATTACAAAAATAGTTACTGTTTTCTTTATATTCATCCCCATCCCCTGAAATAATTACTAAAACATCTGCCCCAATCTGAACTGGAATGATTCCAGATCATCCCCAGACTTTTTTCTTAACGGTTTTGCCCAACTAAATGTCATTGGACCAACCGGGGAGAGCCACTTCGCAGTCACACCTGCAGAGGCACGCAACTCACCACTCAAATCACTGGCCTTCTTCGCAACGGTTCCCAAATCCACGAAACCACTTACTCTGGTTGATTTTACCTCCTCAAGAAAAGGAACTAGAAGAATAATCTCAGCATTCACAACTCCTTTCAGATTTCCACCAACAGCATTTCCTGCATCATCGGTCGGGCCTACGGAGTTACCTTTAAAGCCACGAATTGAGCCCTCACCACCTGCATAGTAACGGGTGAAAAATGGTAGTGTATTCTGGTCTCCATAGCCATCACCAATACCAATGTCTCCTTTCAGTAACATGGTGTAATCCTCAGATATAGGGTAGAAGAAGCTGTGTCTGTAGTCAGCCTTGTAGTACTCAACGCCGCCTGGAGTACCTAACTCCGCCTTGAAACGCTGATAACTGCCCTGGTCGGGAAAAATTGATCTGTTACGACTATCTCTACTCCAGCTTGCGGTGAACTCAAACACATTAAAAGAGCTCCCCTCAGCCGCCAGGAAAGTATCACATTCGCTGCTTGTTGATGATGTTCCGCAAGTGGCATCACTCATATGTTGTGGTTCAAACCCGACAAAAAGTTTATCGTATTCGCTGGTTGGAAGACCCAAATCAAAATTCATGCTCATTGAGTCATAGCTATATGTACTCTGTTCGTCTGATGAGTCTCTCTGTTTATAGTGAATTCCACCACCAAGACTAACTCCATCCTCTGTAAAATAGGGATCCCTGTATCCTAGCCCATAGGCACTCTCGGTACTGCTGTTATTGAACTCAACATCCACACTCTTGCCAGAACCCATGAAATTGTTCTGCTGAAGATTCAGACTCATGACCATACCATCAGTTTGAGAGTAACCGGCACCAATCATCATACTTCCTGTTGGATTCTCCGTAACCTGGTAATTCAGCTCCACCTGATCTGTGGTTCCAGCCACTGGAACTGTCTCTACCGCAACATCCTCAAAATAGCCAAGCTTGCGAATTCTGGTCTGGGAGCGCTCCACCTCTTTGTTGGAGAACCTGCTCCCCTCATACTGGCGCATCTCTCGTCGAATAACCATATCCTGAGTTTTAGTATTGCCAACAATATTGATTCGATCAACATATACACGATTACCGGGGTCGACAAAGAAAACCAGATCAACCAGATGCTTCTCTTTATCCAGCTCAGGAATCACATTGATATTGGCAAAGGCATAGCCATCCTCGCCAAGACGGTTGGTAAGTGCCTCATTCACAGAAGCAATCCCCTTTCTGGAGAACACCTCACCCTCATTAAGAGACACCAATTCCAACAACTCATCTCTTGGTACCACCATATTACCGGCCAACTCGACCTTGCCCAGGGTAAACCTGTCACCCTCGCTCATATTGATAGTGATGTATATCTGCTGTTTATCAGGGGTAATAGAGACCTGGGCAGAGTCGATCTCAAAATTGATGTATCCACGATCCATATACCAGGAACGTAGTGCCTCCAGATCACCTGTAAGCTTCTGCCTCGAGTAACGGTCACTTTTGGTAAAGAAAGAGAGCCAGTTTCCAGTATTCAACTGAAATAGATCCCTCAAATCGTCGGTCTCAAATGCCCTGTTTCCAATCAGCGTTATCTGCCGGATTCGTGCACTCTCACCCTCTTTTACCTTAATCCTGACTGCAGAACGGTTGCGTTCCAGTGGGGTAATTGTGGTTTTAATCTCAACCCCGTAACGCCCCATCCCAAGGTATTGGCGACGAAGTTCTGCCTCAATTTTATCCAGCAGAGCACGATCCAGCACTCTCCCCTCGGCCAGCCCAATCCCCTTCAAACCCTCTTCAAGATCCTCTGTCTTGATAACTTTATTGCCATCAATCGTAATATCAGCAATTGCGGGGCGCTCAATGACCGAAACCAGCAGAACATTTCCATCCTGCTCAAGACGAACATCCTTGAAAAAGCCTGTCTTGAACAGTGATCTTACCGCATCTGCTGATCCACGAGATGTAAGCTCATCTCCAACACTCAATGGAAGATAATTAAATACTGTACCTGCAGAGATACGCTGTAACCCCTCCACTCTGATATCCTCTATCACAAATGGAGAAAAGGCCCATGAGGAGAGCGAGGAAAACAGAATAAATAGTGAAAAAACAATACGTTGCATAATTGCCTGACTTTATTACCTAACTGTTGAACATATCACATTAAACGCAGCAGATCATTGTATAGTGCCAACGACATCAATCCAACCAGAAATAAAATTCCCACCCGTTGTCCCAATGCCATTACCCGCTCTGAAAGAGGTTCTCCTCGCACCCACTCTACAAGGTAGTACAACAGGTGACCGCCATCCAGCATCGGAATTGGCAACAAATTCAGCACCCCAAGACTGAGACTAATCAACCCCAAAAATGAGATGAACGGAGTTACTCCAGCCTCCATAGAGGCTCCAGCATAACCGGCAATACTGATAGGGCCGCTCAGTCCGTCAGTAGAGGTAGTACCAGCAACCATGCGTCCCATCACCTGAATGGTCATTGACGCCATCTCCCAACACTTTTCTGCCCCACGCACCAGTGCATCCAGTGGCCCATACCTAACCTCTCGGTAATATTCCTGACGATATTTGGTTAGATCAACAGATGCCCCGATTCGGCCTATAATTTTTTGCTCCAACTCAACTGCAGCTGGCACCAATTCCAATGGAAACACCACCTCATCACGCTCAATAGTCAATGTGAGTGGGCGCCCAGGGCTATCCTGTATCCACTTAACCCAATCTTGCCATGACAGCACATCCTCACCATCAACGGTCAGCACCAGATCTCCAGACTCAAACCCTGCCAGCTCTGCAGCACCGCCAGATACCAACTCGCCAATCCTTGGAGGAACATGTGGGCGATTAATTGAAAATCCTAGCTGTTCCAGCATCTCCGGACCCTCCGGAATATTCTCACCAAATGGGTTCTCTAATACCATCTGCTGGTGCAGACCAGACGAACTGACGACCTCCAATGCAATCGGAGTTCCCAGTACCGCAGACCCAAGAACCCCCTCTAGTGCCTCTTGCCAGATTCGTACCGGATTTCCATTTACTGAAACAATCTCATCACCCTGTTCCAGGCCGGCTGATGAAGATATGGAGCTTTCAGCCACCTCTCCAATAATCGGTTTCATCCCACTGACACCAATCATCTGTACTGCGGCAAATGCAATAACTGCAAACACGAAGTTAAATAGTGGCCCCGCCACTACAATTGCCGCCCGTGCCCCCAGTGATTGATTATCAAAAGAGCGCTCTTTTTCCGACTCCGTAACCTCTTCATCCCCCCCCTCTCCAAGCATCTTCACGTAACCACCGAGTGGCAGGGCAGCAATTACATATTCAGTCCCATCCCTCTGCCCTGTTCGCTTCCATAACGGGCGTCCAAACCCCACTGAAAAACGTAGCACCTTTACCCCTACGCGACGTGCCACCCAAAAGTGGCCAAATTCATGTACGGTTACCAAGATTCCAATGGCGACGATAAAAGCCAACAGTGCATACAGTCCTGATCCCATCTTTATTGCATCCTGGAACCTGGCAATGAACGCCGTTTATCAATCTGCGCAGTGGCCACTGTACGTGACTCACTATCCTTGGCAAGCACCAGATCAAGATCAGTCACCTCCTCCACAGCCACCATACTTAGAGTCTCCTCAATCACATCTGCAATCTCCATATAACCAATTTGCCCATTCAGAAATGCCTCAACTGCAATCTCATTTGATGCATTCAGTACCGTGGTTGCACTGCCTCCTCGCCTCATTGCATCAATTGAAAGTCGAAGACATGGATAACGGCCGAAATCAGGTTTTTCAAAATTCAACTCTGCAACCTCAAACAGATCCAGATGCTCCACCCCCGACCCAACTCTTTGCGGCCATCCCAACGCATGCGCAATTGGGGTTCTCATATCCGGATTCCCCATCTGAGCCAGAACAGAACCGTCACTATACTGAACCATAGAGTGGATTATGCTTTCTGGATGAATGACCACCTGAATTTGATCCGGAGTAGCCCCGAACAGCCAGCAAGCCTCAATAAACTCAAGCCCCTTGTTCATCATTGTTGCAGAATCGACAGAGATCTTTTTTCCCATACTCCAGTTTGGGTGGGCAATCGCCTCCTCCGGTGTAACTGTAGACAGTGTATCTGTTGCACGATTACGGAATGGGCCACCAGAACCAGTCAACAATATTTTCTCCACCCCATGCGAAAACTTCCCCAGCGCCGCATCCTGGGGCAGGCATTGAAAAATAGCATTGTGTTCACTATCAATGGGAAGAAGTTGGGCGCCACAAGCCTCAACCTCATCCATAAAAAGGTGACCCGTCATCACCATAGACTCTTTGTTGGCCAGTAAAACACGCTTGCCTGCACGTACCGCAGCCATTGTCGGGTGTAGACCCGCTGCTCCGACAATTGCAGCCATCACCTGATCAACCGAGGATTCGGATGCAACTCTCTCCATCCCTTCGATACCAGAAAGAACCTCTGTCTCTGGACTAATCTCAGACAACAATCCTGACAATTTCTCTGCACTATCAGCCTCGGTTACCACCGCAAATTCAGGATGAAACTCTCCACACTGCTCTGCAAGCAGATTAATCTGCTTATGTGCAGTAAGCGCAACAACCCGATATTTGTCTGGGTGCCGAGATATAACATCAAGGGTGCTCCTGCCAATAGATCCAGTTGCACCCAGCACAGTTACCCCCTGCTGACATCCATCCCCCATCATAGCCCTCCAACAACAGTCAGCAGGAATAGAAAAATCGGTGCTGCTGCAGTCAGGCTGTCTACTCGATCCAGCATACCTCCATGCCCAGGAATCAAGCTACCACTATCCTTTATTCCTGCGTTACGTTTATACGCACTCTCTACCAGATCACCAACCACCGAAAATATAACCACTCCTACTGCTATCAACAGGAAAAGAGGTAATCCCATATCTATTTTTACCAGATAACTATAGGCAATAATTGCTGTAATTAATGCGAAACCAACTCCGCCCAACAACCCTTCAACGCTCTTTTTTGGACTCACATTAGGGGCCAATTTTCTGTTGCCGAATTTGCGTCCGACCAGATACGCGCCCGTATCTGCGCTCCAGACTAACAATAACAATGACAGTAAAAACTCGACTCCATATTGATGAATCTCACCCAGTGCATGCCACGCAGGAATCAACACGATTATTCCTGCAACATGCCCCATGTTGCGACTAAAAACCCACTTCGTTCTTTCAGGAAAATATCGCAACCAAAAGAGTGCGGAAACCCACCAGATAAGTGCAATGCTGAGTAGCACCCCCAATGGGATAAAACTGCCAAAATAGAAGAGAACAATCAATATTGTAGTGTAGACAATGCGAGGTAAAATCAGAGTCTGTCCAGATAGGCGTCCCCACTCCCATGCTGCAGGAACAAGCAACAGCATAAGCAGAACAAAAAACTCATCTCCCTGCAGATAGAAGATAGACCATAACAGCAATGGCCCCAATACCAATGCACTAATTGTACGTTGAGCAAAGGGCGACAGAATCAATCCTCTTCCTCCAACAACTGATCCCCGGTTCTACCAAACCTGCGTTGTCTGCCCTCAAAAGAGCTGACAGCCAAATCCAGAGCCTGGCGATCAAACTCTGGCCAGAACAGATCTGAAAAATAGAATTCACAATAGGCCATCTGCCAGAGTAGAAAATTACTTACCCGCTTCTCTCCCCCGGTACGAATAAACAGCTCTGGATCAGGTAGGTCACTCAGAGTAACTTGCTCATGCAATATCTCTTCAGTGATCTGCTCCGGAGCTAACGTTCCATTTGCCACCTGATGACACAGTGTACGAGTTGCCTCTGTAATATCCCAACGTCCGCCATAATTGGCTGCAATATTCAGAGACAACCTGGAATTATCTTTGGTTAACTCCTCTGCCTCTGCAATGGTAGCCTGAAGCTTTTCCGAGAAACCACTCTTGTCTCCAATAACACGGAGACGAATACCATTTTTGTGTAGACGCTTAACCTCTCTCTTTAGTGAAGACATAAAGAGATCCATCAAAAACGAAACCTCCTCCTCAGGTCGTCTCCAGTTTTCTGTACTAAAGGCAAACAGGGTAAGGGCCTCAACCCCCAAATCAATACAGCCTTCTACAGTGGAACGAACTCGCTCCACCCCACGCTTATGCCCCCAGAAACGTGGCCGTTTCTGCCTGCGCGCCCAGCGTCCATTACCATCCATAACGATGGCAATATGGCGCGGAATTCGGTTTTTCGGTGGCACGTGTGGATTATAGATTGAGGCTTGAGATACGCCTATATCTCCATCAGGTCATCTTCCTTAGCCTGAACTATTTTGCCCACCTCGGCGACATGCTGATCAGTCAACTTCTGCACATCATCAATGGCATCATGCTCTTCATCTTCAGAAATCTCCTTCTCCTTAAGCAGGTCCCTGAAATCACTATTGGCATCACGACGAATATTGCGGATAGCCACTTTGGCAGATTCACCCTCATGCTTGACCACACGAACCAGATCACGGCGCCTCTCTTCTGTCAACGGTGGCAGTGGAATACGTATAATAGTACCTGCAGTTGCAGGATTAAGGCCGAGATCAGCCTCCATAATCGCCTTCTCAATTGGCTGAACCATGGTTTTCTCCCATGGAACTATTGTCAATGTGCGTGAATCTGTGGCTGTAACATTGGCGACCTGATTCAAGGGGGTACTACTACCGTAGTAATCCACACTTATCTGTTCTAACAGGCTGGGGTGGGCACGACCAGCTCTAAGCTTGGAGAGCTCCCCCTTAAGCGATTCAACACTCTTCCCCATGCGCCCCTTCGCATCCTGTTTGATCTCATTAATCATTCTCAGAATTCCTTTCTAAACATCTTTAACCATCAAGACGCGGAAACCACCAATGTTCCCTCATCTTCACTCATCAACGCGCCACGCAAACCACCATGGCGCACCATATTAAATACCCTAAGCGGCATATTATGCTCCCGACAGAGAACAATTGCAGTCAAATCCATCACTCCAAGCTGCCTCTCGAGCACCTCATCATAACTTATACGCTTGATCAGTGTTGCATCTGGCTCCTTGACTGGATCTGCACTATACACTCCATCAACTTTGGTCGCTTTCATCACTACATCTGCCTTTATCTCAATACCTCTCAGGCATGCCGCAGTATCGGTTGTGAAAAAAGGATTGCCTGTACCAGCCGCAAACAGTACCACCTCTCCATTATCAAGTGCCGCAATCGCATCACGAGTTGTATATTCATCACAAACCTTGGAAATTTTGAATGCAGACATGGCTCTGGCAGCAATTCCAGCCTGATCCAATGCATCCCTCATTGCAATTGCATTCATGACAGTAGCCAGCATCCCTATCTGGTCACCAGTAACCCTGTCTACCCCGGCCTCTGCCAGACTGGCTCCACGACAGTAGTTACCCCCACCAATTACGATCGCTACCTGAACACCAAGTTTTGTAATTGCAGATATCTCCTCAACCATCTGTGCAAGAATTGTCGGATCTATACCCTGACAACCCTCTCCCATAAGAGCCTCCCCGCTCAGCTTAAGTAAAATGCGTCGATAGATTGGTCGATCTGACATCACAATTTCCTCTTCAAGTACAAAACATTAACCCATAAGGAGTCTGTTACTCCTACATATTAAAGTCAAAAAAAAGCCTTCCATAATAGAAGGCTTTCTCAAAACTCTAACAGCTAAAAAAGATCTCTCTAACCATTAATCTGAGCCATAACCTCATCCGCGAAGTTCTCTTCTCTCTTTTCGATTCCTTCACCCACCTCAAGACGTGCAAACTCCACGATGGTAGCCCCATTGGATTCCATCAATTGTGCGATAGTCTGATCTGCATCTTTTACAAAAGGCTGTCCAAGCAGAGTAACCTCATTGACAAATTTCTTCATTTTTCCAACCACCATCTTCTCAATGATGTTTTCAGGCTTGCCGCTCTCTACTGCCTGGGAAGAGAATATCTCTTTCTCCCTGGCCAAAACATCTGCCGGAATATCATCTTCAGAAAGTGCTATTGGACGGATTGCTGCCACATGCATGGAGACATCCTTGGCCAACAGAGCATCACCACCCTGCAGGGCAGTCATCACACCAATACGACCACCATGAGAATAGAATCCTATTACTCCACCTCTGGAATCAATTACAGAGAAACGACGCACTGTCATGTTCTCTCCCAGTTTCGCAATCAACTCCTGACGACGAACCTCAACGGTAGTAGACCCACCAGCCAGATCCATATCGGAAAGTACCGCCACATCCGCTGGTGATCCAGCCAGAACTGTTGACGCAATCTGATTGGCAAACTCAACGAACTCATCACCCTTGGCAACAAAGTCAGTCTCACAGTTCACCTCAACCATTACCCCACGTGAACCATCATCACTTACACTAATTGCCACAACACCTTCGGCTGCAACTCTTGATGCCTTCTTGTCAGCCTTGGCCAAACCAGATTTTCTCAGGTTCTCAATAGCTACATCTATATCACCATCAGTCTCAACAAGTGCTTTTTTGCACTCCATCATGCCGGCACCAGTGCGTTCTCGCAGCTCTTTTACCTGACTTGCTGTAATTGCCATCCCTTATCTCCTTATCCTTGCTCAGACTCTTCTTCAGTGGCAGCAACTGCTGTCTCTGCAGGCGCATCTGCTGCTGCTTCAACCTTCTCTTTCACTGGCGCCTTCTCTGTTGCTGGCGCCTTCTCTTCAGCAGGTGCTGCTGTAGTTGTTGCCGCCTTGGCATCTAAAATCGCATCTGCAGCCGCACGAACATAGAGTTGAATTGCACGAATTGCATCATCATTTCCAGGAATCACATAATCCACATCCTCAGGATTATTATTGGTGTCTACAACCCCAATAACCGGAATTTTCAACTTTCTGGCCTCATTGATCGCAATACCTTCATGACCTGTATCAACCACGATAATTGCTGATGGCAGACCACCCATATCCTGGATTCCACCCAATGTATGCTCAAGCTTATCCAGCTCACGAGACATCATCAGCCCCTCTTTTTTGGTCAATCTTTCCAGACGACCATCATCACGCATCGCCTGAATATCTTTCAAACGACGAATAGACTGCTTAACAGTCTTGAAATTTGTAAGCATTCCACCAAGCCAGCGGTGGTTAACGTATGGCATACCCGCACGCTCTGCCTCTTCGCGCACAGTCTTTTGAGCAGCACGCTTGGTTCCAACAAACAGGACCTTGCCATTCTTGGCTGCAACACCACCAATGAAGTTCATTGCATCCTGAAACATTGGCAATGTCTTCTCAAGGTTGATGATATGGATTTTGTTACGATCCCCAAAAATATATGGGGCCATCTTTGGATCCCAAAAACGGGTCTGGTGGCCAAAATGGACACCGGCTTCAAGCATTTGTCTCATAGAAACGGACATATTTTTTCTCTCTCTATATTTTCGCAACTGTTTGACTTGATAGTTAAATAACAGTTACTTTGGGTTTAGCCTCCGCATACCTGATGACCCCAATCACCTGTTAAAGCGACACCCGGGCTCATAATGACAGCATGCGTGTGAATTAAATTTACACTTTCTCTCACAGAAAATGCGCGCGAAGTATACTACGCACTACCTTTTTAGACAAACATACTTTCTGTAATTACCTCATTATGAGCATCATCATCAAAACTGACAAAGAGATTGAGAAAATGCGTGTCGCTGGACGGCTGGCCGCTGATGTATTGGTCATGATCGAACCACATGTTGTCACAGGTATTACTACAGAAGCGCTTGACCAGATATGCCATGACTATATCGTCAATGTGCAGAAGGCAACTCCTGCCCCTCTCAACTACCATGGCTTCCCCAAATCAATCTGCACCTCAGTCAACCACGTTATCTGCCATGGAATTCCCGGCAAGAAGAGGTTAAAAAAGGGAGATATCATCAATATTGATATCACTGTAATAAAGGATGGGTATCATGGTGACACCAGCAAGATGTTTACCATTGGCAAGGTCCCAATTCGGGCACAGCGTCTTGTTCAGGTATCGAGAGAGTGTCTACTCAAGGGAATTGCACTTGTAAAGCCAGGAGTCCACCTGGGAGATATCGGCCACATCATTCAGAAACACGCAGAGAAATATAATTTCTCGGTAGTTCACGAGTACTGTGGTCATGGTATCGGTAAAGAGTTCCATGAGGAGCCACAAGTTTTACACTATGGTGAACAGGGAACCGGCCCGATATTGGAAGCGGGGATGATTTTCACCATAGAACCCATGATAAATGCCGGAAAACGTCACAGCAGACTTAATCCAACTGACAACTGGACTGTCACCACCAAGGATCGTAGCCTATCTGCACAGTGGGAACATACCCTACTGGTGACCGAGGATGGTGTTG
The DNA here is from genome assembly GCA_014384675.1 of Candidatus Thiopontia autotrophica. Taxonomy (NCBI): domain Bacteria; kingdom Pseudomonadati; phylum Pseudomonadota; class Gammaproteobacteria; genus Candidatus Thiopontia; species Candidatus Thiopontia autotrophica. Next base: position 51,030 of record JACNFK010000034.1, read on the forward strand.
AAGTCCTGACACGCAGAGAGGAAGAGGATGACCTCTAACCCACTGAGTGATTCGCTGAATCAAGCACTCACTGAGGCGGTTGGTGGCAAGATTGTTGACTCACTCAAAATTCGGGAAATCCTCAAAGCTAGCCAACAAAACATAGCCCGACAGTTTCACGATGGCCATTCCGCCCGTAACCTTATCAGGGCTCGTAGTGATGTAATTGATCTTATATTAAGGAAGATTTGGGGAAATTTAGCCTCCAATAAATCTGCCGCATCTCTCATTGCAGTTGGAGGATATGGTCGTCGTGAACTTCACCCCTTTTCTGACATTGACCTGCTGATTATTCCCCAAGAGGGGGAAGATAGTAAACCAATTGAGTCTTTCATCACCCTGCTTTGGGATCTGGGTCTGCAAATCGGCCATAGTGTACGCTCTCTCCATGAATGCATTGAGGAGGGACGTGCGGACATTACCGTGGCTACCAACCTGCTGGAATCACGCCTGCTATCAGGGTCGGAAGAGGTATTTACCAAACTACAGCAACTCATCACTGACGACTCCATCTGGCCCAGTGGCCCTTTTTTTATAGCCAAGCGAAATGAACAGAGGGCACGACTGGAGAAACAGAATGACACCGCCTACAACCTGGAACCAAACATCAAAGAGGGGCCTGGCGGACTACGAGATATCCAGAATATCATCTGGGTAACACGTCGCCACTTTGGATCCAGCGGAAAAGAGCACCATCCAGATAGCACAGCTGTCAGGTCTCAATATCTTGATGAACTGATTGACCACAATTTCCTGACCGAAGAGGAGTCTGCTGATCTTAATGCCGGACAAGAGAGGCTATGGGAGATCCGTTTTGCACTGCACCTGATTGCAGAACGTGCGGAAGAGCGTCTTCTATTTGAGCATCAGCCAGAGCTGGCAAAATATTTTGGGCATCTCGATAGCGAACGAGGCATTGGGGTGGAATCTTTCATGCACAGCTATTTCAGGATAATCAGAGAACTCTCTCTGCTTAATGAGATGCTGTTACAACTATTTGAAGAAAAGCTGTTGACCCCATCCGAGGATAAGGCCCCTGTCACTATTGATAAACACTTTGGAATCAGTGGGGGCTATCTCACCATCTTGCACAAAGACTCCCTCAAGAGAGACCCGTCCCTGATTCTTTTGCTCTTCACAACCCTTCGTGACCATCCAGAGATCAAAGGGGTAACTGCAGAAACCATTCGTCATATACGTACGGCTCGCCATACTATTGATTCAGACTTCAGACAGAACAACAAAAACCAGCAACTATTTCTGCAACTATTCTATCAACCAGAGGGGTTAACCCACACTCTACGTCACATGAATAGGTACGGAATACTTGGAGCCTACCTTCCAGCTTTTGAGCGCATAGTTGGTCTAATGCAGTATGATCTTTTCCATGCCTACACAGTTGACGAACACACGCTGTTTGTAATTCGTAATCTTAGAAGATTGACAATTCCCGAGTTTCACCACGAGTCTCCCAAGCTAAGTGAGCTTATTCTCAAAATCAGCCACCCCGAACGTCTCTATCTAGCCGCACTATTTCATGATATTGCCAAGGGACGTAACGGAGACCACTCACAACTTGGTGTCCAGGTAGTTCAGGAGTTCTGCCAACAACACCAGATCGACAAAAAGAGCACTGATGAGATTTCATGGTTAGTTCAAAACCATCTCACCATGTCCACAGTTGCACAGAGAAAAGATATTGATGACCCTGCAGAGATTCACGCCTTTGCAAAAAAAGTTGTCCAACAGTCGCGTCTTGAGAAGCTCTACCTTCTTACAGTTGCAGATATACGTGCCACCAACAGCACGCTATGGAACCACTTCAAAGACTCCCTGCTATCACGCCTCTATCAACAAACATGCAATGTCCTGAAACAAGATACAAGCCCCGATGTTATTGCCGAAAGAGATATGGTGGAGCATCGCAAGGTGGAGGTAATGGGCATCCTGACACAGAAGGGAGTACTAACCAGAGATATAGAACAACTTTGGAAGAACTTTGAGGAAGAGTATTTTCAAAAGCATGACTCCAGAGAAATATACTGGCATACCCGCTCCATACTAAACACCAAACAGCTTCCACTGATCCAGTTCAATAGAGAGAGCCACCATGGAGGAAGCGAGATTCTTATATATGACAGAGATCGTCAGTTCCTGTTCTCAATTCTGGTCCACACTATGGAGTCTTTAGGTCTCAATATCCATGCTGCAAAAATCAACACCACACTTGATAGCCATGCACTGGATCTGTTTACCGTACTTGATCAACACGGAGAAACCATCCAGGACAGAGAGTGGATGGACAAAATCAGGGCGACTATTCGTAGTGAGATCAACCATCCAACCCTGCTGTCTCAACCTGTAAGCTTCCGTCACTCTCGTCATCAGAAACACTTTCGCGGAAACAGTAGCGTCACATTCCGTCAAGACAGAAGAAAACAGCAAACCATTCTCGAGATCAATACAACTGACCGTCCAGGCCTCCTCTCCACTATCTGTCGCTCCCTGATGAATTGCAATATTCGAGTACATGCCGCAAAAATTGCAACCCTGGGGGAACGGGTAGAAGATCTATTCTGGGTTACCAACCAGAACAACTCACCACTTGATAACAACGAACAGAACCTCTCAATCAGCAACCAAATCAGAGAGGCTCTGGACTGCAACAACCAATAATGGACAACAACACAGACAACCCATTTATGGCAGAGTGGTCAGAACAGGGACACACAGTCTGTCTTGGACACTGGCAGATTAGCTATAAAGGAAAACCAATCCAGCTTCCATTGGCAAAAAGAGATGAGGAGATGGGAACCTTTGGAATCTATAGCTATCTCTATCCAGATGATCCGGAATTTGCTGAAGGGCTGGAAGAGGACGAATGGATTCTGGAGAACATGGAGTGGATCACCAACTTTTTTGAGACAAACAATATCCCCCTTGATGAGCAACATCTGAGCTGGTTCTACCAGGCGATAAACCAAAATGACTGGAGCTGCGGGAGCTGCGGTGGGTGCATATAACCCGAGTAATCGTTACAATCCCGCAACAATTTTCAACGTACAGATAATTTTCAGTAAACAAGGATAGAAAAAACATGGAAAGCTATATCCAGCAACTATTCGCCGACCGCATCGGTGGCAATCAGTTTGGCAAAGACACCAACATCTACAAGTTCGAAAAGATCAAACGGGCAAAGCGTGCAGCCATGGAGGCCAACCCAGAGACAGAGATGATCGATATGGGTGTTGGGGAGCCAGACTGGATGGCAGAACCTGAGGTTATCGAGGTGCTATACCAAGAGGCCAAAAACTGGGAGAACCGTGGCTATACCGACAATGGAGTACAGCCCTTCAAGGATGCAGCTGCCGTTTACATGGATAGTGTGTTCGGGGTCAAAGGGCTGGATCCAAACAGTGAGATCAACCATGGAATTGGCAGCAAGCCTGTTCTTGCACTACTCCCTATGGCCTTTATCAACCCCGGAGACATCACCATCATGACTACCCCGGGATACCCACTGCTGGGAACAACCACCCAGGGAGTTGGAGGTGAAGTAGTCAACCTTCCGCTGCTAGAGGAGAATGACTTTCTTCCCGATCTGGACGCGCTCACTGACGACCAGAAGAAGAGAGCGAAACTGCTCTACCTCAACTACCCAAACAACCCCACCGGTGCAGTTGCTACCGAGACCTTCTACAAGAAGGCGATCCAGTTTGCCAAGGAGAACGGCGTCATGATCGTCTCCGACGAGGCCTATGCTGCACTCACCTTTGATGGCGAGAAACCATACTCCTTCCTCAATGTGGAGGGGGCAAAAGAGGTTGGTGTTGCCATTCAATCACTATCCAAGGCCTACAACATGACCGGATGGCGTCTGGCATTTATTGCCGGTAACGAGCTAATGGTAAAGGCGTTCGCAGCCATCAAGGACAATAACGACTCTGGCCAGTTTGCCGCCATTCAGCAGGCTGGAGTCTACTGCCTGCAACACCCCGAGATCACCGAAAAGACCAGTGCCAAATACTCCAGAAGGCATAATCTACTGGTTGATGCACTCACCAGTGCAGGATTTGAGATCAAGAAACCCAAAGCCACATTCTACCTCTACGTAAAGGCCCCAACTGGAACCAGAGATGGAATCACATTTGACAGTGGTGAGGCATTCTCCCAATACCTGATCAAAGAGAAGATGATCTCCACCGTACCCTGGGATGATGCAGGTAACTTTATCCGCTTCTCCGTCACCTTTGTTGCCAAGGATGAGGCCGATGAGGAGAGGGTAATTGGAGAGATCAAAAAGAGACTTGGAGGTGGGGAGTTTATTTTTGACTAAAATCCTCAACCGATAAAAAGGAAAAAGCCCCATGAATAAACATCATGGGGCTTTTTTTGTAATGTCTATTATCGACCCTTTTCTGCCTTTCATAAAAAACAACATGGCTTTCGAACGCCTACAATCACCCGACGCGTAAGGAACGCAGCGACTGTGGTGGTAGCAGTCGGGGCATTGTATTGTTAGCTGCTTTTATATACTTTACTACGATGTGCGACCTTGACTACAAATACTACAAGCTCTGCATCCTGGATCTCATACAGAATTCGATACACACCATGCCTTATTCTATATTTTTCCTGCCCTGAAAGTTTAATGGAACCTTTTGCTCTTGGGTTTTTGCACAATGATTCAATCCGTTTCAGGATTTGTTTTACATCATGATTAGGGATGCTACGTAAATCTTTAGCTACAGATTTTTTGAAAGCAAGGCTATAGCTTGCCATGGGACGATAAATCTTTCAAAAGCTCTTCATAGCTTAGGATTGGCTCATCTGCTCTTTTTTCAAAAACACTCAAATCTTCCTGATCCTCTTGTAAAGCAATACGTACAGCCTCATTAACCACCTCAGATACTGAGATATGGGCTGTTGCTGCTTTCATTCGCAAAGCGAGGTGAATGCTGGGGTCAAAATAAACTGTAGATCTTTTTGATAACTCACTCATAATTATAGTCCTCTTCAGCGAAGAATAGCGTTATGACGTCATAACGTCAATCTTTATTTTATAGCTAACGAATAAGGATAGATCGTGCGCAGCCACGATCTATCCTTATTCGTTAGGGCCCGCCGCTGTTGAAGGTCAGGTCGAACACCGTGTCGGTCATCCAGCGTTTAAAGCCCGCGTTGTCCATGTGGTGAGGTTATCGAGTTTGACTACAGAAACTTTGGAGGAATGATCGATAGGAGTCGTGAGCTGATCAATTCTGGTGCGCAGACCATCTATGAGGCCACGTTCAGCGAAAACAGTGTGCTGGTGATGGTCGACATCCTCCATCTCGGGGATGATAGCTGGGAGCTCTATGAGGTAAAGTCATCCACCGGGGTGAGGCCGTACCATCTGGATGATGCTGCAATTCAGTGGCATGTTCTTAAACATGCAGGACTCAAACTCTCAATGGCTGCAATTGTGGTGCTCAACAACCAGTACAGGCGCAAAGATGAGCTTTTCACTAGACGGGGGCGAAACCGGTATTAGCGCAAGGTTTAAATTGTTGGTTGCACTGTAAACTTAAATCCCAACGCCTTTGCTACTTTAGCTACTGTTGAAAATGTGGGATTACCTTCTGGAGACAACGCCTTATAAAGCCCTTCACGAGTAATGCCTGTTTCTCTGGCAAGCTGGCTCATATTTTTAGCACGTGCAATAACTCCCAAAGCATGAACAATAAATGCTGGATCATCTCCTGCTTCTTCTAGGCAGGCTTCTAAGTACAACTGGATCTCTTCTTCGGTTTTAAGATGTTCAGCTGAATCCCAACGAGTAGTAGTAATGGTCATAATTCAATCCTCAATCTGCTTAGCAATTTCTTTGGCTCTTGTAATATCTGATGTTTGTGTGCTTTTATCACCGCCGGATAGAAGTATGACTACAACAGGGCCTTGTTGTATGAAATACACTCTGTAGCCTGGGCCATAAAAGATGCGTAATTCACTGACACCTTCTCCTACCGGAGCAACATCACCGAAATTACCCATTTCCACCCTATCAATACGGGCTTGGATACGCGCTTTAGCTCTTCGGTCTCTTAAACCATCAAACCATTTGCTAAATATCTCTGTTTTTCGGATTTCCATTACATGTTAACTGTAGTTAACATGTCTTCATTTGTCAACTATAGTTCACTATTGTGGTGAACCACCTGGTTCCTTAAATAGACGGGTTGTGCCTCTTCTGGGCTTAACACCCTTCCACATTCAAACTCATGAAGAGCCAACCGGGCAATCTCTTTTGCATGGGGGAGTGCATCACCATCCATCTGAACCAGGTTCTCCCCAAGGTGTTCCTTAAGCTCTTCTCTGTAGCTCTCAAACCCACTGCCTACTCCAACCCATGGGCCTTGCAGTTTTTTAATCTTGTTTGGTGGAAGCACAGATTCTTCGCCTATTAATTCGGGAAGGGATTGATTGTTGATCTGATAGTAACCACAGTAGACCTCTCCCATTCTGGCATCAATGGCCGCCAAGATATTCCTGTTTTGATTTTCCCTGTATGAGGCAAAGGCAAGGGCTGCCAGTGATGAGACCGGGATTACCGGAAGACTAGCCCCATAAGCCAACCCCTGCACTACTCCTGCTGTAATCCTCAGTCCGGTAAAACTACCAGGCCCCCTGTCAAAAGCGATGGCATCCAGTGCGGTGAGTTGGAGAGCTGCCTCTGAGAGTAGCTCATCCACCATTGGCAGTATCCGCTGGGTGTGGCCACGCGGTGTTATCTCAAACCTCTCTACCACCTCATCTCCCACCAGCAGTGCAGCTGAACACCCCTCGGTGACTGTATCGATGGCCAGTATTTTACTGCTCATGCTGCCGCCTCTCTTTTCTGCTCATGCTGCCGCCTCCCTATGTTCTCTGCCAAAGAACTCTCTTACATCCTCAATATCCCTGGTTCTTGCCATATCCGGAAGACTGTTGAGGAAAGTATGGCCGTAGCTTTTCTTCAGTAGACGAGGATCACAAACTACGAAGACACCTCTATCCTCCACGTCCCGAATCAACCTCCCTGCCCCCTGGCGCAGTGCAATTACCGCCCGGGGCAGCTGTAGCTCCATAAATGCATTTCGCCCATCGCTATTGAGGGCATCAATCTTTGCCTGCAGTACCGGGTCACCCGGAGAGGCGAAAGGAAATTTATCAATAATCACACAGGAGAGCGCCTCCCCACGGACATCGACACCCTCCCAGAAACTGGAGGCTCCAAGCAGCAGTGCATTCCCCAGTCGACGAAAACGGTCAATCAGTCTGCTCCGAGGGGCCTCTCCCTGAACCAGCAGGGGAAACTCTATATCCCTCTCGCGCAGATATTCTGCCGCATAACGCAGCGCACGGTGACTGGTGAAGAGAAGAAAGGTACGCCCCTGGCTGGCCTCGATAACCGGCAGCACGGCCTCCATCATTCTCTCGCCATAGTCTGGGCTATTGGGCTGCGGAAGCCCCTGTGGGTGAAAGAAGAGAGACTGGTTCTGAAAATCAAAAGGGCTCTCCCAGTGGAATGTCTCCGCCTCGTCAATCCCGAACTCGCGCAGGAAGTGGTCGAAGCTCTCACCTACAGTCATCGTGGCCGAGGTAAATATCCATCCACAGTTCCGGGCCGCCATATGGCTCTGAAATGTCTCACTGATCTCAAGCGGGGTGTGATGTATAGAGAAACCGTTTTTACGCAGTTCCATCCAGTGAATCTGTCCCGCTGGTGCCACTCCCGTAAGACGAATAAAGCCATCTAGCAGCTCCTTTCCGCGCTGTGCACACCCCTCCAGCCCCTTCCCTCGATCGGCAACTTTTTCCAATTCAACAGCAATCTGTCTGATCGCCTGCTGGAGAGCCTCGGCCTCATCATGAAATTCTGGTTTAGCGGAGAGTTGAGCCCACGGGTAACGCCCTATTCTGTCACCCATGATAAGGCGGAAGTCGGCCACTGCCTTTTTCAGGTCATCTGCACACTGTTGAAGTGGCTTGTGGTCTGGCGCATCGGTTAGATACTCCGCAACAGTGTCTTCTGCCAACTCCTGTAGCTGGCGGTGGCTGATACGCTCTCCAAAGAAGCTCGTTGCTGTCTCTGCCAGCTGGTGAGCCTCATCAAAAATAACCGCATTGGCGCCCGGCAACAGCTCCCCAAAACCCTCATCTCTCAGCGCCATATCAGCAAAGAAGAGGTGGTGGTTGACCACTACCAAGTCAGCCTCCTGTGCCCTGCGTCGCGCATTGGCCACGTGACATTCATCCCACTCCGGGCACTCCTGGCCAAGACAGTTGTCTGCAGTAGATGTAACTCTGGGCCAGAGTAGATCACCCTCTTCCACATCGCTCATCTCGGAGATATCACCACTAACAGTCTCCATCGCCCAGCGTCTGATCTTCATGAATTTGGCAGATTCCCTCCTGGAGTAGAATCGTCCCTGATCTTCAGTAAGATTTAACCGATGGATACATAGATAGTTGGATCGCCCCTTTAGCAGCGCAGTAATTGATGAAGCCCCCAGAATCTTGCGTACTGTTGGAAGATCTCGATGATAGAGTTGATCCTGCAGATTCTTGGTTCCAGTAGAGATAATGATCCGCTTGCCAGAGAGCAGCGCTGGCACCAGGTAAGCATAGGTCTTTCCTGTCCCCGTTCCCGCCTCAGCCACCAGAACTTTCTCTTCACCTATTGCTGCATCTACCGCATCCGCCATCTCCATCTGCGGATGACGGGGCTGGAATCCATCTATTGCATCAGCAAATGGACCTTTTTCACCAAGAACTTCTGAAGGAGCACTAAAATCCACCGCTAGTTACCTGCTCTGCGCCTTGCCTGAATTGCCCCTGACGAGTCTCCAAGTGCATCCTTTGCCTGCGCAATCAGAGACCAGTTCTCCTGTTGCAGAACTGGTTTTCCGGTTGCCAGCCGATTTGAGCGCTGCGCCAGAGTTACACTCTCCTCATAAGATGACTGCCTGTAGCGAATTCTGGCAAGATCATGCCAAAGAGTTGCCCTCTGTGAATCAATCCGCAGCGCCCGTTCCAGTAACACCTCTGCTTTTGAATCATCCCCCTGCTGCAGCGCAGACTCAATCTGTCTGAGTATCTCCTGCAATGGATCCGGGGTCTCTCCCGCTACTGGCGGCGACCGTCTGACCACTGCCTTAGCTACTGGATATTTAATTGACGGCGAGTACCCTTCTCCGGTCGAGAGCGAGTGATCCTCAACCGGTATCCTTGAGGTTGCCGCACAACCGGCAATCGACAACAGGCCAATTATTAAAATCCATTTCAGTACGCTATCCATTTGCGCCACATTGTACCGCTCTATTTGGCTCACTGCCCTCGATAAAGGGAATCTCCATGGAATCTGGACATTCTCTGGCTGTGCTTGACCCATCCGCATCAACCCACACCTTTACCACCCCCTCGGGATAGAGGAGATTGAGCGGGGTTACTGGTAGCCGAGACATCAATTTACCCCATACCCGCAGTGCCCCAGATGAGCCGGTAAGGCCTGCCGGATTATTATCATCTCTACCCATCCAGATCACGGCCAGGCGATCACCACTAAACCCTGCAAACCAGCTGTCCCGCAACTCATCTGTGGTACCGGTCTTGCCTGCCAGACCCATTGATGGTGATACCACCTTGTTTAGATAACGTGCCGTTCCAGATCTAACAACCTGCTGCATCCCCCACTGCAACAGGGCAATGGCTTTTGGTGAGGCAACCTCTTCAAGATGCAGTGGATAACGGTTGAGCGGCGCCCCATTACGGTTCATTACTGCACGTATGGAGCGCAGTGGTGAGCGCACCCCTCCACCTGCAAGAGGCTGATAAAGCTTTGCAACATCAAGTGGTGACAGCTCCAGGGAGCCAAGAAAAATTGATGGGTAACGGGGGATATCACGTTCCACCCCAAGCCGCTTCAAGGTGTGGGCAACCCTTCCAACTCCAAGGTCCACCCCCAACCTTGCTGTAGAGAGATTATAAGAGTGGCTCAGTGCACGGTGGAGCTGAACATCTCCATGATACTTGCGGTCATAATTCATCGGTCGCCACCGATTCTTGCCTTTTCCAAGCTCAAACGGTCTATCTACCAATGGGGTTATCAACGTATAACGTTCCGGCTGTTCCAGGGCTGTCAGGTAGATTGCCGGCTTTACCAGTGAACCAATTGGACGAACAGCATTCAATGCGCGATTGAATCCGGCAGCACGAGAGTCCCTTCCTCCAACTATCGCCTCCACCTCTCCATTATCCGGACTGATTACAACGACAGCCCCCTGTAGATTACGCTTGCCTCCATTTTTGAGCTCGCCAATTCTCTCTCTCAGACTCTCTTCCGCAGCAGACTGTACCTCTGGATTGAGAGTTGTGAAAATCTGCAAACCTGCAGATACAAGATCCTCTCTGTTGTAATCGCGCAGAATCTGCCTACGTACAAGGTCAAGAAAAGCTGGGTGGCGTGACTCGCCTGATGGAGCCTGCTCCAACACACCAAGCGGAGAGTGCTTTGCCATCACAGCCTCATTTTCAGAGATCTCTCCCTGCTGCAGCAGAAGATCAACAATCATATTTCTACGCTGCTTGGCCCTCTCTGGATGTCTCCTCGGGTTATACCATGATGGCCCCTTTAACATCCCAACCAGCAGTGCCGATTTGGCAAGCGTAAGCTGGCCGGCATCATGCCCAAAGAAGAATCTACTGGCCATCCCTACTCCGTGGATTGCACGGCGCTGATCCTGTCCAAAGTAGACCTCATTCAGATAGGCCTCAAGAATCTCGCTCTTCTGAAAGTTGGACTCCAGAATAAAGGTGATCAAAAGCTCCTGGAACTTCCTCCATAAAGTACGTTCTCTGGTCAAGAACATATTCTTGGCCAACTGCTGGGTCAGCGTGCTCCCACCCTGAACTGCCTTTCCAGCACGTAGATTGGCAAATAGAGCTCTAGCCATCCCTGCCGGACTGACCCCTATGTGATCATAAAAAGATCGATCCTCTACCGTAGTAAGGGTGCGGACAAAGATATCTGGCACATCCTCCAGGCGAAGAAGAATCCTGTCCTCCCCATGAGATGGATAAAAACTGCCGATGGGCAGAGGATCCAGCCTGACAACCCCGACATCATCCCCCTCTATCAGATCAACTATTCTGGAGATTTTCCCCCGGTTGATAGAGACCCGAATCTGCCTGGACTTCTCTATCCCGTCCCAGAAATGAAACCGTCTGCTATGGAGTGAAACGGTATCTTCTTGATGAAGATAACTGCCCTCATTGCGAGAAAGAGAGCCGGGTTTTTTTTGGTAACCCAACTGATCAAGTGAATTAACCAGTTGATCAGCATCTATTGTCTTCCCGGCATAAAGCTCAAGTGGAGAGGCGTATACTCGTGCAGGCAGCTCCCACCGTTTGCCTTCAAACTGATCACGAACCGTAAAATCCAGCCACAACGTATAGAGCAATAAAATTGGCAGCAAAACAATAGTGCCAAACTGGAACAATCTGCGTAACAGCATACGTAACCACCCACGTCTGGCGAGGTGGCGCTTATTGCCTTTTTGTGGCCCTCTTTTTTTTATCGTTTTCTTCTGATGACCAGATCTGTTTCTGGCACTGCTCACTTAAGGGAACGAACCATTGATTTAACCTGATCTACCTTGAATTCCCGATCAATTTTCTTACTCATCTCCTTAGCCTCTTTTTTTGAGGCCAGAGACTCGGTAACAATACGCAGACTCTTTTTACCTTTTCTGGTTATCTCGCTCAGTCTTACCTTGTACCCCTTGGACTGCATCTTCTTCAGAAAACTCTCAGCCCGCTTTCTGCTCTTTGCTCCATAACTTACCACCTGTACCTCATATCTCTTGCCACTCTCCTTGGCCTTACTCTCCGCTACCGGAGTACTCTTCCCTGGTTTACTCTCTGGCTTGGATTTTGGTTTAACCTCTGGCTTGGGTGTGGCCACTGGCCTGGAAACAGGTTTGGAGGCAGGCTTCGGCTTGGCAGGCCGCTTTGGAGTTGGCAAGAAATCATCATCACTAATCTCAATAACCGTCTTGGGAAGATTATCAGGCCATGGAGGGATATTGCTCTCCATCAGCTTCACCTCTTCACGAGGATCATCCATCAGAAAAGGGACCAGAATAACAGCCAGTGAAACCAGAACAATTCCACCAATAATGCGTTGTTTTAATTCAACTTTCTGAAGCACAATCGACCCCTCTCTCCAATATAAATAGTTACAAAAGCAATGATAACACTACCGTACTACAGCATAGACATCAAAAACAGAGGCCAAACTTCTTCCCTATTGGAGGTCAAGAACAGCCGCAACTGTATAAAATGACCCAAAAACAATAATTCGATCACCACTATCTGCCAATCCTATGGCAGATTCAAAAGCCAGCTGAACAGTCTCGAATGAGTCAACTCCTGAATCACCAACCGTGGATACTACCACCTTCTCGATCTCACTTGAGGATGCTCCTCGTGCCACATCCAGACCTGCAACCATCCACTGGTCAATCTCTGGAGAGAGGGCCTCAATAACAACCTTCAACTCCTTGTCTTTCAGCATGGCAACCACTGCGATGGTTTTTCCATCCGTTGCGGTTGATGCCAGATTCTCGGCAACTGTTCTGGCCGCCTGTGGATTATGGGATACATCCACAATAACCTCTGGAGCATGCTGAATGGTTTGAAAACGCCCCATAAGGGCTGACTGTGATAGCCCCTCAGCAATCTTCTCCTCACCAATCTTATCCATCCATCCCAACTGCTCTATAACCTCCAGCACTGCTGCACTGTTCTGCACCTGAATCTCTCCATACAAAGCTGGAAATGGCAAATGGTATATCTCTCGGTCACTTGATCCGCGCCATGACCACCCACTTTCATCCGTTACAAAGCAGAAATCTCTCCCTATTTTAAACAACGGGACACCCACTGTTCTGGCGTAGTCAGAGACTGTTAAAGGTATATCAAAATCCCCGATTACAGCAGCTCGGCCACTTCGAAAAATTCCCGCCTTCTCTCTCCCGATCTCCTCCCGACTCTCGCCAAGCCACGACTGATGGTCAAGATCAACTGTAGTTAGTAGCGCTACATCTGCATCAATGATATTTACCGCATCCAGCCGACCACCCAATCCAACCTCCAGCACAATCAAATCCAGGGGCTGACGCCTAAAGATCTCCAGCGCCGCAAGTGTACCGAACTCAAAATAGGTAATGGATTCCTGCTGGCGCGCCTCATCAACAACCTCAAAAGAGTCACACAACAGATCATCAGTCACAATCTTGCCGTTGACTCTAATCCGCTCGTTGTAACGCAAAAGATGTGGCGAGGTATAGACCCCAACCCTCAATCCTGCTGCAAGGGCGATGGATTCAAGAATAGCGATAGAGGAGCCCTTGCCATTGGTTCCAGCAACTGTAACAACCTTTGGTTCAGGGGAGAGTATATTCAGTCGCGTAGCAACTCGGCGAATACGCTCCAGACCTAACTCAATCTCCTCAGGGTGTAGCGTCTCCTGCCAGGAGAGCCACTCATCCAGAGTTCTCAAGCTGCCGATGAGTTCTGACTGTTTTCCATCATCATGGAGAGCAGGGAAGAGAGTTTCTCTCGCATCTCACGGCGGTCAATAATCATATCAACGGCACCATGCTCCACCAGAAATTCACTACGCTGAAAACCTTCCGGAAGCTTCTCACGAACTGTCTGCTCAATCACCCGTGGACCGGCAAAACCGATCAGGGCCTTAGGCTCTGCAACATTGATATCCCCAAGCATGGCAAAACTGGCGGAGACTCCACCCATGGTTGGATCGGTCAAAACAGATATGAATGGAAGACCACGGTCTGCCAGTCTGGTCAATGCAGCACTGGTCTTTGCCATCTGCATCAGAGAGAAGAGTGCCTCCTGCATACGGGCACCACCACTGGCACTAAAACAGACGAGAGGGACATTCTGTTCCAGGCTGGCATTTACCGCCCTTACAAAACGCTCCCCAACGACAGAGCCCATTGATCCACCCATAAACTTGAACTCAAATGCAGCAGCTACCAGAGGAACATCCTCCACTCTGCCCTGCATCACAATAAGCGCATCCTTCTCGCCTGTACTTTTCTGTGCCTGGGCAATGCGATCCTTATACTTTTTGAGATCCTTAAAATTCAGGTGGTCTACTGGGGAGAGGTCCGCTGCAATCTCCTGCGTACTATCCTTATCAAAGAATAGCTCCAGACGACGGCGCGCACCTATTCGCATATGGTGGCTACATTTTGGGCAGACATCCTGGTTGCGCTCCAGTTCTGCGCGATAGAGTACAGCCTCACAGGATGGGCACTTGATCCATACCCCCTCAGGAACTGCCTTCTTGCCACCTTCCGTTCTGATTTTTGGAAGAATTTTTTCAAACCAGGTCATATTGCTATCCCTTACTCTAATTCTTGTCCAGTGCTACCCGCATCTCCGAGAGGATACCACCAATTGCCTCTGGAATCTGATCTGGAGTCTCACGCATTGACTCCATTTTTGAGACTAGCACACTTCCCACTACAACCGCATCTGCCACTGCACCAATTGCAGCCGCTGATTCTGCATCCCTTATTCCAAACCCAACCCCTACAGGAAGATCGGTCTGTTGGCGAATAGCATTAACCTTGTCTCCGACCTCTGATATATCTGGAGCCTGTGAACCAGTCACCCCTTTTACGGAAACATAGTAGATAAAACCCCTGGCCGAATTGGCAATCATGCCAATCCTTTTCTCAGTACTGGTTGGAGCCAACAGGTAGATGGGGTCAAGACCATGTGCCTCACAAATCTGCTCAAACTCTGCCCCCTCCTCCGGCGGCATATCAACCGTGAGCACACCATCAACACCAGATGCCTCCGCAGCTGTGGCAAATTGCTCCACACCCATATTCTCAATTGGGTTGAGGTATCCCATCAACACAACTGGCGTAGTCTGGTTGCTCTCTCTAAACTTTTTCACCATCTCAAGCACATGGTGAATACTGGTGTTCTCCTCCAGTGCGCGCTCACTAGAGCGCTGGATAGTTGGGCCATCTGCCATTGGGTCTGAGAATGGCACTCCCAGCTCAATAATGTCGGCACCCGCATCCACCATTGCACTCATCACTGGCACCGTAACTGAACGATCGGGATCACCTGCAGTCACAAACGGGATCAGCGCAGTACGTCCAGCTGCCTTGCACTGTTCAAAACAGGAGCTGATTCTGCTCATACCTCGACCCCCTCAATCTCTGCAACAGTATGAATATCCTTGTCCCCTCGCCCGGAGAGATTGACGATAATAATCTGATCCTTGCTCATGGTTGGCGCCAGCTTGGTTACATAGGCCAGTGCATGGCTCGACTCCAGTGCCGGCAGGATACCCTCAATACGGGTCAGGTCATGGAACCCCTGCAGTGCCTCCTGATCATCAATTGCCACATACTCAGCCCTCCCCTGGTCCTTGAGCCAGGAGTGTTCCGGACCTACTCCAGGGTAATCGAGCCCAGCAGAGATTGAGTGGGTCTCGATAATCTGCCCATTCTCATCCTCGATGATATAGGTACGGTTGCCGTGCAGTACCCCCGGCTTTCCTGCATTGAGTGTTGCTGCATGCTTGTCTGTATCCAGCCCCAGACCAGCTGCCTCAACCCCATATATCTTGACTTGATCATCATCGAGGAATGGATGAAAGAGACCGATCGCATTTGAGCCGCCGCCCACACAGGCTACCAGTGCATCTGGAAGTCTGCCTGCCTGCTGCTGAATCTGCTCTCTCGCCTCTCGACCAATAATAGTCTGAAAGTCACGCACCAGCATCGGGTAGGGGTGAGGGCCGGCAACGGTCCCAATGATGTAGAAGGTGTCGTCCACATTGGTGACCCAGTCCCGCATCGCCTCATTAAGGGCATCTTTCAGGGTTTTGGAGCCAGAACTTACGGGAACCACCTTGGCCCCCAACAATTTCATGCGGTAGACATTGAGCTTCTGGCGCTCCACATCCACCTCTCCCATATAGACCACGCACTCCAGACCCAGTCGTGCCGCCACTGTCGCTGTAGCAACCCCGTGCTGACCCGCACCAGTCTCCGCAATAATTCTGCTCTTTCCCATGCGCTGAGCAAGCAGCGCCTGGCCAATGGTGTTGTTTACCTTGTGTGCTCCGGTATGGTTCAGATCCTCACGCTTGAGCCAGATCTGTGCGCCACCAAGATGGTCACTCCAGCGTTGAGCATGGTAGAGCGGACTTGGACGACCCACATAGTGCTGCAGATCCTCATCCAGCTCACGCAGAAACTCCTCATCCTCCATATAGCGCGCATACGCCTCGGTCAACTCCTCCAGTGGAGCCATCAGGGTCTCTGAGGCAAAAATCCCTCCATAGATCCCAAAATGCCCATGGCTATCCGGCTGATCTGTCCATCGATTACTCACATCCTGCTCCATTCATCTTGTTGTCTAGTCCTTGACTCGCCTCACATTATCTATAAAGCGATATACCTTGAGGTGATCCTTAACCCCTTTCTCTCGCTCTACACCACCACTTACATCTACAGCCCATGGCCGAACCTGCCTTATTGCCGACTCAACATTATCGGCATTGAGACCACCAGCAAGCACCAACGGCTTATCCATCCCGGATGGAATCCTCTCCCAATCAAAAGTCTCACCAGTTCCACCCGGCACTCCAGGCTGATAGGCATCTACTAACAGGGCTCTGGCTGTTGCATATCTTGCGGCCTCTTGCTGCAGATCAACATCCTCTCGCATCCGAATCGCCTTCATATAGGGGCGAGAGAACGAGTCACAATAAGCCGGGGATTCATCACCATGAAACTGCAACAGATCCAGTGAAACCTTACTAAGAACCTCATTTACAAAACCTGCCTCTGCATCAACAAAGAGCCCTACTGTAGTCACAAAAGGTGGCAGGGCACCAATAATCTCAGCTGCCTGCTCCACAGTTACAGCCCTGGGACTTGGCTCATAGAAGACCAGACCAATCGCATCTGCACCACTCTCAGCCGCATAGATGGCATCCTCTTTAGAGGTTATTCCACAGATTTTCAAACGGGTTTGCATCGCGCAATATTATCACACTGAGGGGATATCAAAATGGTCAGGATACTCCACAGAGACCAGAGAGAGCCCCTCTGGCGGAGCTGTAATTCCACCCTGGGTTCGGTCTCTCAGATCCAGCACCTCTTTTGCCCACTGCGGCTCATTGAGTCCACTCCCGATAGAGATCAAGACCCCTGCAATATTCCGCACCATATGGTGGAGAAATGCATTGGCTCTAACCTCAATCCAGACCTCTTCCCCATGACGGGTCACATTCAGGCTGTGGATAGTACGTACAGGGCTATGGGCCTGACATGCCACCGCTCGATATGAGCTGAAGTCATGCTCCCCCATAAGGTGGTTCGCACCCTGTTGCATCATCTCCTCATCGAGAGGCCGATAGACCCAGGTACGCTCATCGGCAGATATGGCTGTACGCACAGGGCGGTTAAATATAATGTAACGGTAGGAGCGGGAGAGTGCAGAAAACCGGGCATGAAAATCGTCCGAGACCGGCTTGATCCATGCAATACAGAGATCCCTTTCCAGGTTGGCATTGGCGCCATGCACCCATCCACGTTCACTGCGTTCAGAATCACTATCAAAGTGGATAATCTGCCCGGCCGCATGGACTCCTGCATCAGTACGTCCTGCAGTTGTTACCCTGACAAAGTGATCTGCAACCTTTGACAGAGCCTTCTCTACCTCCCCCTGGACTGTACGAACATCCGGTTGCTGCACTTCCCATCCATGAAAATTGGTTCCACTATACTCAACTCCAGCGGCATATCTGGTCACTTGACATCCCCACTATCAGGTTTCTGAATTCTACCCTCAATCCGTTCAACCTCATGATAGAACTCCTTCCATATATCACCACTGTTGTCCTCATCATGGCTACTGCTACCGGTTAATCCTCTATCGCGAGTTGAAAAATTGCCATCCTGATCTGTGATAGATACAGGATCAGCCGCCCTCCACCAACGTATAAATACCAATGCTATCAACCCACCCAACAGGATAAAGAGAGACCATTTTGAGACAACAGGAAGACGCCCTGGTGAAAAAACCTGCTCTACATCGGTTAGCCATGACCCCTGGTCGTCTGCAACCCCTGGCCTGGAAACCATTACTTCACGTACTTCCAGTGCACGATTTCTATCATGCAACAGCCCCTTTATGTAAGTAGCACTTGAGTTTGGTGCCACAGGATCAAGAAATATAGTGAAGTCACGTTCAATCCCACCATCACCGGAGACAAGTTTTAGCTCAAGAATTGGCTGGTTTATTGGAGAGAGTGAAAGCAGAAGCAGTGCGCCCCTGTCGGTTATTCTCTCCACCTCATACTGTTGTACAGAGTCACCTTTCCCGGTTATGGAAAATTTCTTTATCTGTAATTCACCTGGTAGCAACTGGATCTCTGCAATCAAGGGAGAGCCCAGTGCAGAATAAATCTTTATAGATTCATCTGCCTCTGTTTTACCAACAGACAGAATAGAGAGAAGAGCAATCCAACTTATCGTCTGTAAAGATGCACGTTGTAATTTCTGCATCAATCGTTACCAAAACAGTATAGCGAACCTGCTACAGCTCTAATGCAATTCCCATCAGGCGACGCAGTGGTTCTGCAGCGCCCCATAACAGCTGATCTCCAACAGTAAATGCGGATATGTATTCTGGCCCCATGGTTAGCTTGCGTACTCGTCCGACAGGAACGCTCAAGGTTCCAGTTACCTTGGCCGGTGTCAGCTCAACCATGCTCAGGTCGCGGTCATTTGGGATCACCTTCACCCAGTCATTGGCCTGGGCCATGATCGATTCAATCTCTGATACCGGAATGTCTCTCTTCATCTTGATGGTCAGTGCCTGACTGTGGGAGCGCATTGCACCAATACGGACACAGAGTCCATCAATAGGTACTGGGTTATCACTGCGACCCAGAATCTTGTTGGTCTCTGCCTCTGCCTTCCACTCCTCTCGACTCTGCCCACTTGGAAGCTGGGTATCAATCCATGGGATCAGGCTGCCAGCCAGTGGCACCCCAAAATTGTCTGTTGGATAACCATCACTATTCATATGTGAAGAGACGGTACGATCAATCTCAAGAATTGCACTGGCAGGATCATCAAGCAATCCACCGACACTATCCCTGATGCTTCCCATCTGGGAAATAAGTTCACGCATGTTGCGCGCACCCGCACCCGATGCAGCCTGATAGGTCATTGGTGAGATCCACTCAACAAGATTCTCCTGCAAGAGTCCGCCAATTGCCATCAACATCAGACTGACTGTGCAGTTACCTCCTACAAATGTATTTTTCCCGTCACTCAGAGCGTTATCAATTACAGTGCGGTTGACTGGATCCAGCACCAGAGTGGCCTCATCATTCATTCTCAGAGATGAGGCTGCATCAATCCAGTAACCATTCCAGCCTGACTCACGCAGTGGGCCGATCACCGCCTTGGTATAGCTGCCACCCTGACAGCTGATGATGGCATCCATCTCTACCAGATCGGAGACATCATTGGCATCCCTGAGTGATGGCACCTCCTTGCCTACATCAGGGCCTGGTTGCCCAAGCTGTGAGGTAGTGAAGAAAACCGGATCAATTTTTGCGAAATCACCCTCCTCACGCATCCTCTGCATCAGAACCGAGCCAACCATGCCACGCCAACCGACAAAACCTACTTTCTTCATCTTAATCGAACCTTCTGTTTTCCGGATCCCCGCCTTCGCAAGGATGACGGTTTTCTTTGAAAAAGCGCTATAATCTAGAATTCTAGAATTGCTGATCACCAACCACCTAAAAGAGCGATGATAGCCAAAAAAGGCTATGATAATCCTTTCAGCAACATAGCACTACGAGAAAATGGGCAACACCTCCATAACGGATCCTCTGGACAGGCTTCCACCAATTCTTAAAAAAGATCTGGACCGCCATCTATGCACCTGCAACGAGGTGATAAAGATGGATGTAATCAATGCCATTGCAGATGGAGCCGTCTCCGTGGAGGCTATTAAGGAGCAGACCTACGCCACCGATGGAAATGGCTGTTGCAGACATCAGGTAGAACGTTTAATTGAGTTCATCTGCATACCGGAAACGGAGACATGAATCGCCTCGAAAGTATCGACAATCATCCTCTCAGCGCAGCTACCACCGCATCACCCATAGCAGAACAGCTCACCTCCTGCATCCCTTCTGAGTGAATATCTCGGGTACGCAGACCACTATTCAAAACCTTATCAACTGCCTGAGAAATTCTGTCAGCCATATCTGCCTCGTCCAGACTATAACGTAACATCATGGATACCGAGAGAATGGTTGCCAACGGGTTGGCCACATTCTGTCCAGCAATATCCGGAGCAGAGCCATGAATCGGCTCATACATGCCCTTACCATTGGCATCCAGTGAGGCAGATGGCAACATTCCAATTGAGCCTGTCAACATCGCGGCACAGTCAGAGAGGATGTCACCAAACATATTTGTGGTAACCATTACATCAAACTGCTTGGGTGCACGCACCAGCTGCATGGCTGCGTTGTCTACATACATATGGGAGAGCTCCACCTCTGGATAATCCCCAGCCACACGCTCCATCACCTCGCGCCACAACTCTGTAGACTCCAGCACATTGGCTTTATCGACAGAGGTGATACGCTTGTCACGCTTCATTGCGATCTCGAATGCGGAACGGCCAATACGCTCAATCTCATGCTCTGCATAGACCAGAGTATTAAACCCCTGACGCTCTCCACTATCCAAGGTACGGATACCGCGTGGCTGGCCAAAATAGATGCCTCCTGTAAGCTCGCGCACAATCATCAGATCCAGACCAGAGACAACATCCTCTCTTAGAGTAGATGCGCTTGCCAACTGTGGATATAGAATTGCCGGACGAAGGTTGGAGAAGAGATCCAGACCTGCCCTGATTCCGAGCAACCCTTTCTCTGGACGCACCGCAATATCCAGTGACTCCCACTGATAACCACCTACAGCACCCAACAGAACTGCATCAGCCTCTCTGGCAATCTCCATAGTCTGATCCGGCAGAGGGGTTCCATGCACATCATATGCGGTACCACCGATCAATCCATCCTCGGTCTCGACTGACAACCCAAAATCACTCCGCAGAACATTCAGTACCTTGATTGCCTCTGCAACAATCTCCTGACCAATCCCGTCACCGGGCAACACTGCAACTTTCTTACTCATCAACTTGTACTCTTAAAAACTGAAAATTAATAAACCAAAAATCATTATCTCGACAATCCATCTACCTGAACAACCATGGAGCCTCAGAGCTGCGGCGTGCCTCATATACCCTGATGGAATCCTCATGCTGTAGAGTCAGACCAATATCATCCAGCCCATTTAAAAGCCGATATTTGCGAAACTCATCAATCTCGAAGGAGAAGGAGCCACCTTCCGGAGTAGTTACCGTCTGTGCATCCAAATCAATCTGCAATTGATATCCGCTACCCTCTGCCTCCTCCTGAAAGAGCTGCTCAATCTCATCCTCACTAAGGGTGATAGGCAACAGTCCATTCTTGAAGCTGTTATTAAAAAAGATATCAGCAAAACCGGGAGCTATAACCGCTCTGATACCGTAATCTGTCAATGCCCACACCGCATGCTCCCGCGAGGAGCCACAACCAAAATTCTCACGTCCCAAGAGAATTGTTGCCCCCTTATACTTATCATTATTAAGTACAAAACCGGGGTTTGGGCGACGGCTTGCGTTATCAATCGAGAGATCTCCCGGATCAAGATAACGCCAATCATCAAACAGGTTGGGTCCAAACCCGGTGCGCTTGACCGACTTCAAATACTGTTTGGGGATAATCGCATCAGTATCTACATTGGGACGATCCAACGGTACCACCAACCCCTGGTGCCTGGTAAATTTTTCCATTACCGACTCTCCCTCAACAACTCTCTAACATCTGTAAAGTGACCAGTCACTGCAGCCGCAGCGGCCATTGCCGGACTAACTAGATGGGTACGACTTCCCTGCCCCTGTCTTCCCTCAAAATTTCGGTTGGAGGTAGAGGCACAACGCTCACCAGGGTCAAGGCGATCCGCATTCATCGCCAGACACATGGAACAACCAGGCTCTCTCCACTCAAACCCGGCATCGATGAAAATCTTGTCCAGCCCCTCTGACTCCGCCTGCTTTTTGATCAAACCAGACCCGGGAACAATCAGCACCTGCTTAACATTGGGGGCAACTCTTCTGCCTGCAGCAACCAGCGCTGCCTCACGCAGATCCTCAATTCGCGAATTGGTACAGGAACCAACAAAAACCTTATCGACAGATATGGAGTCAATCGGAGTATCCGCATCCAATCCCATATAGGCCAGCGCCTTCTCCATACCACTCTTTTTTACACCATCTGTCTCATTTGCAGGGTTGGGAACACTATCCTCAATTGATACCACCATCTCTGGTGATGTCCCCCAGGTAACCTGGGGTGCTATTTCTGCCCCATTCAACTCAACCACTGAATCAAACTGTGCGTCTATGTCACTGTGCAGATCCTGCCATGCCTCTACCGCCTGCGGCCATAACTCCTCATCAGGTGCATATGGTCTCCCTTTTACATACTCAATAGTTTTCTGATCAACTGCTACCATCCCGGCACGGGCACCAGCCTCGATCGCCATATTACAGACTGTCATCCGTCCCTCAACAGAGAGTTCCTCAATTGCCTCGCCAGCAAATTCGATTGCATATCCGGTACCACCAGCAGTGCCGATCTTGCCAATGATCGCCAATACAATATCCTTGCCAGTAATCCCAGGACCAACAGATCCATTGACCTTAACCAGCATGTTTTTCGATTTTTTCTGCACCAGGCACTGGGTAGCCAACACATGCTCTACCTCGGATGTTCCGATACCAAAAGCAAGCGCACCAAGCGCACCATGAGTTGAGGTGTGTGAATCACCACAGACAATAGTCATCCCCGGAAGGGTTGCCCCCTGTTCAGGACCAATCACATGGACGATTCCCTGACGAATATCTCCCATGGCAAATTCTGTAATCCCGAAATCGGATGTATTCTGTCCCAGGGTTTCTACCTGGGTACGTGCAACTGGATCGGTAATTCCCATCTCCAAATCCCTGGTAGGAACATTATGGTCAGGCACAGCCAGACTGGCGTCCACCCTCCACGGTTTACGGCCTGCCATGCGCAGCCCCTCAAAGGCCTGTGGAGATGTCACCTCATGAAGCAGCTGTCTATCGATGTAGAGCAATGAACTTCCGTCCTCTTCCTCTCGAACAACATGTGCTTCCCAGAGTTTGTCGTATAGGGTCTTTCCGGCCATGGCTTCTGTTATCGGTCCCTGAATAAGTGGATAGCGTGAAAGCGGCCCATTTTACTCCCTGCTGTCCCCGCTGTAAAAGTGTTGATGTTGCTAGCGAATCCAGCGCCAGGTCACAACAAATGCAAGCGCTGTAAGTATGGTTGAGAACAGAAAGATCGATGATGAACCCATTGTCGTCCAGACCACACCGCCCAGCAGACTACCAACCACACCACCAGCCCCAAAACTGATGCTGGAGTAGAGAGCCTGCCCCCTTCCCTGCAATTTTCCACGAAACAGATCATGCACCATGTGAATGGAGACCGCATGGATGATGCCGAAACTGGCGGCGTGGATACTCTGCGCCACAAACATCAAACCCAGACTTTCGGGGAAAAACGCGATCACAAGCCACCGAATAGCCCCCAGGAACAGACTGATCAATAACAGGTTACGCTCCCCGAAGCGAACCATCCAGCGCGACATCACCATAAAAACCGCCACCTCGACCCCAACCCCAACCGCCCAGAGCAGACCGATCAGCCCCTTGTCATAACCAAATGACTCCATGTAGAGGGTATAGAAGGTGTAGTAGGTTCCATGTGCTGCCTGGTTGAGAAAGGCAACTGCCAGCAACGCCGCCACTACCGGGCGACGCAGTACATTTTTCAGAGATAGATGTCCATGGCCATGCTCTGGATCTGGAACTGTCGGAACGGACAGACTACTAACCCAGATTCCCACCATCAGGATCATCAGCGCAACCGGCACCAGACTCACGCTATACCACTCAAGCATTGGTCCCAGTATCGCTACTGTAACGATGAAACCAACCGACCCCCAAAGTCTGATCGAGGAATAACGCTCTACCTTCTCTCCAAGATGGTTCAGCGTCACCGCCTCGAACTGCGGTAGTGAGGCATTCCAGAAAAAACTGAATAGGGCAATTACCAGTGCCAGCCACCAGTAGCCACTACCAATAAAGACCCCTGCGAAAGCAACAATTGATGCCAACGAAGCAAAACGGACTATTGATAGATGTTCTCCCCTTCTGTCAGCCCACCATCCCCAGATATTTGGTGCCACAATCTTGGTTGCTGCCAGAATTGCTGTCAGCTCTCCAATCTCACGAATAGAGAAACCAAGACTCTCCAGATATGGCCCCCAATAGGGGATCAAAACCCCCAGAGTGGCAAAATAGAACAGGTAAAAACTGGATAGTCTCTTGTATAGAGATCTATATGTAAGAGCAGTAGTCACACGATACCCGAGAATCTCAGATTACAGGCGTATCTGAATGTGCAGCTCCATTCTGGCTTCGCTGACGCAGTGCATGGTCAAGCAAAACAATCGCTAGCATTGCCTCGGCAATTGGGGTCGCACGAATCCCTACACACGGATCATGTCTGCCCTCTGTTACTATCTCAACAGGATCTCCAGCATTATTGATGGTATCTGCCGGAATCCGCAGACTGGAGGTCGGCTTGAGCGCCATAGAGACCAGAATATCCTGACCGGATGAAATCCCACCCAAAATTCCACCTGCATTATTACTCTTGAACCCATCTGGTGTCATCTCATCACGGTGCTCTGTACCCTTCTGCTCAACAGAGTCAAATCCTGCACCGATCTCAACCCCCTTTACTGCATTAATACTCATCATTGCATGGGCGATATCAGCATCGAGGCGATCAAATACAGGCTCCCCCCAACCGGGAGGCATACCGGCAGCAACCACATTGATGCGGGCACCAATAGAGTTTCCCTCTCTGCGCAACTCATCCATATAGGCCTCCATTTCGGCAACCTTGCTGCTGTCTGGAGAGAAAAAAGGATTCTGATGAACCTGATCCCAATCCAGATCCTCAACCTTTATGGGGCCAATCTGGGATAGATAGCCATGAATCTCGACCCCAAACTGGGCCTTTAGAACAGCCTTTGCAACCCCCCCTGCAGCAACCCGCATTGCAGTCTCTCGGGCAGATGATCTGCCTCCGCCACGATAGTCACGAAAACCACCATATTTCTGATTATAGGTATAGTCCGCATGGCCAGGACGAAAGCGGTCGGCGATACCGGAGTAATCCTTCGAGCGTTGATCCTCATTGCGAATCAGTAATCCGATAGGGGTTCCCGTGGTTTTTCCCTCAAACACCCCAGAGAGTATCTCTACCTTGTCAGACTCCTTGCGTTGAGTAGTATGACGAGATGTTCCAGGCTTTCTCAGGTCAAGATCTTTTTGCAGTTCAGCCTCTGAAATCTCGACCCCCGGAGGACAGCCATCCACAATACAACCCAGTGCTGCACCATGGCTCTCACCAAACGTAGTGACAGTAAAAAGTTTTCCAAGCGAATTTCCAGACATGTTCTGAATTATACATGGTTCGTAACCATGCGCCCCGTGGTTCATGTGTATAATTTCCCCATGAAAAAATCACGCCCATCAACTTATATCTCAACCCTGCTATTTGGTATCACTCTCTGTGTATCCCTACCATCCAGTGCTGACTTGATTTCGGCAAAACGGGCCATTAGTGATGGCAATGGAGAGCTAGCCATAATGGAGTTAAGCCGCCTGGCAGGGATGGGGAACAGTGAGGCCCAGTACGAACTGGGCAAACTGTACGCACAAGGAAAACTTGTTCCCGAGGATGCCAACCGTGCCATGCTGGCTCTTACCCTTGCTGTTGAAAATGGTTTCCGCATGGCAGAGTCGCTACGCAGTGCGCAACAGAAAAAAATCAATCTTATGCAATTGGCTGCTCTACAGGAACAACTCGGCACCCTGTTTCAAGAGGGTGGGCCAGTCGCAATCGACCCAAATCGTGCAACCGCATGGCTTGAAAACCGGACCCTGAACCCGGTGCCATTCACCAATGAAGAGCGCGGAGAGGTGGCCCGCAAGATAGGCAAAATATATGAAGAGAAGATCTTCAGCTTTACAGCCGCACATACCTGGTACACCCTGGCCGAGGCCTTTGGAACCGAGAGAGCACAAAAAGATCGCAAAAGAATGGAGCTATTTCTGCAAGAGAAGAGTGTTTCTCAATCCAGAATTGATGCTATTGAAAAATACAAAAGCTATCTCAAAAACCACAAGAGGATGGTGGATGGAAAACTTTAGAAGTACTCTATTCTCACGCAACCACCCTTACTACCTGATGCATGGGAAAATATAGAACCAGCTTCTGCGGACGATCCTCCATCTGCTGTAGCACCTTGCCATAACGTTGTAGCTGTGGGGTATAACGAGCCACCTCCTCATCAAGAAAACCATCCAGATTACCGCCACTATGGCTACTGGTCTTCCAGTCCACAATCCAGCGAACTCCATCCTCATCAACAAAGGTACGATCGATAGTAATATTGAATCGCTCATCTCCAATCCTGGCTGACAGACTCCATTCACTCTTTGCTTCTGCGTGGTCAGAGAGCAGATAGCAGCCCTTATCATCCTCCAGCACAAGTCGTAGTGCCTCCATCACCTTGTCTGCCGCCTCAACCATGGTCTCTGATGCCACCCCGAGCTGCCTTAGCTGGTTTTCAGCTCTCTTGCGAACGGAGCGCAGCTTGTCAGAATCACGCCAGCTCTCGACACCAGCATCTGCAATCCACTGCAAAATCGCATGCACCACTGTGCCAACATGTACAGCACTGGCTGCCGCCCACTGATAGACAACCCGTTCACTCTCAAATGTCTGTTGACCTGCGGATGGGGTGGCAGCTGGAGGGTGAGGTTGCTCCCATATAGTGGAGATACGTTGTGGCCTTGCACTGCCTTGTATAACCATCTTTCTGTTTTTTGCTGACTCCAGATCAACAACCCCCGAATCAAACAGCTGCTCATATTTGCTCTTCACAACTGGCCATAGCTGCTCAAGCAGGGAGCCAGATTGGGGACGACCAAGCTCCCCCTCAGAATCTATTTTGCTGGCACCCAGCAGGTGCAGCTTGCGTCTGGCACGGGTAGTTGCCACATAGAGCAGGCGTGATAATTCATTACGTTCGCGCGACTGCTCCACCTTGCGAACATATCGTCCCAATCTATCCTCATCACTACCCTGCTCCGCTGGACGCACCGGAGAGAGCAACAGCTGCATGCTCTCTGCAGAATTCTCACCAACTCCAGGGATCTCCAACCAGTGCAATAGCTTCTGCTGATCTCCTCTGGGTTTTCTGCCAAGCCCGGGAAGGATCACCGTATCAAACTCCAGCCCCTTGGACTTATGGATGGTCATCACCTCTACCCGACTATCTGGATCTGCCCCGGAACGAACTGTCTGCCTGTTCAACTGCTCTCGAAGGTAGTCGAAGTCAGTTAGTTCACCGCCCTCACTCATTCGTCCAAGCAGATCAAAAAACGATGCAGACTCTCTCTCTGCCTGACCAGCAACCCCCATCTGCTCATGGATGGCTGCACCTCCCAACAATACCCATGCACGCTCCACCCATAAATCGACTACCGCTTCGCCACGCTCGGCAAAAACAGATTCGAGCATGTTTCGTAACCACCTAACTCTCTCTGCACCAATTGCTGAGAGCTGCTCCAGACGGGAGTCATCAAACAGTAACGACCAGATTGTTCGATCTGCTGCCCCTGCTGTCAGAGAGAGTAGATCCTGTAGTGAGATCCCACTCCATGGCGCCCTCAATATGGCCAGCCACGCCTCCCTGTCTGCCTGATGAAAGAGGGCACGGGTTAGAGCCAGGAGGTCACGTACTACCGGCCGATCTCCCAGGGACTCAATCTCAACCGCATTGTAGGCTACCCCCGCACTATATAGCTGCCAGGTAATCTGGTTAAGATGGCTACGAGAGCGAACCAGAATGGCGATCTTGTCCCCGCTCTCCTGCAGCAGTGGAATCTCCTCCCTGACCAACTCCACCACCTTTGACGCCTCAGCCTCATAATCTGCCAGCAGTGACGGATGAACTACTACTGATCTCTCAGCAGGTTGGGGCCTTGTAGAGATCGATTCAGAGTAGTGAATAGCCCCACTAAAACGGTCCGAGTGGGCAGGAAATATTGTGCTAAAGCTCTGGTTAATCCATCTCACCACCCCCTCCTCAGAGCGGAAATTTGCCAACAGTTTTTTATACTCAAGCTGTAGTCCGCCAACCCCATCTTTGATCGCCTTGATAAAGAGCCCCACCTCGGCATGGCGAAAACGGTAGATTGACTGCATGGGGTCACCCACCAGAAAGAGGGTACGATCCTTATCCTCATTTGACCACTCTGCAGTCAGACGGCTCAACAGATCAAACTGACCATGAGATGTATCCTGAAACTCATCAACCAGAATATGGTGTATCTGATAGTCCAGGCGCAGTGCCAGATTGGTGGGCTCAGCCTCACTGCCAAGGGCCTGGAGGGCACGCCGTGCAATCTCGTTATGGTCAACTACACCCTTCTCTTCAAACCACCCCATCAACTCAATCTGAGCTATCAACAACACCTGAAACAGTGAGGTGATAGTCTCCCACTGTGAATCCTCATAACGTACTGGTGGCAGCAGTGGAATCTGCTGAATTGCCACAGCTGCCTCATGATCTGATTCAACTGTCTGCAGCAGGGAGAGCATAAGCTGCTTTAACTTGCCCCCTGCAGCTCCAGGGGGGAAGCCGTTATTCTTGTTCCAGCTATTTTTCGATACCCTGAACTTCTCACCACCCTTGAGAAAGAGCGACGCAATCCCCTGCCACTGGGGCAGAGAGAAGGCATCTGCCTCTGGCAACCTATCCATGGCAGCACAGGCAGAGACAGGCTGATTGTTGGCACCACTATTCACAACCTCCGCAGCAGAGGCGGCAAGAGTGACTAGCTGGTCAACCCCGCTCTCCCCCAAAACTCTCAACAACCCATTCCTGGCGTTCTGTAGTGACTGCTCAACCGCCGTACAGAGTGTCTGCTCCAGTGAGTCACGATCAACCACACCACCCACCCCCGCGGCCACATGCGGCAGCCACTGATCACGATGTCCCAACATATCTGTCAACATGCGCTCAAGCTGGCCTACATCATTATCCAGCCATGCCAAAAGCTGAGCTACTGCAGCCCTATCCTTTTTCTCAAGATGCTGAATTGTTCGTCTGGCTGCTCCGGAAAATGCCTCTTCTGCATCATCGCTGATTCCTGGAACCCCCCCAAATGCCGCCATTACCGGCATCTGTCGAACCAGCTTTGCATTAAGACTGTCCATGGTGCGGATCTCCAGACGCCCAGGATTAGTCAACAGCTTCCACCCTCTCTCGCTGTCCCTCTTCAGCACCTCGCTGGCCAACCGCCATGTCACTGCCTTGTGTGGTTCAGCTGGAGATCTCCTGGAGGCCGCCATCATCAATGAATCAAGCAGTCGTGTACGCATCTCTCCTGCAGCCTTGCGGGTAAAGGTGATCGCGAGGATCTCCTCCGGCTCTTTAACGCCAGCCAATAGAGAGAGAAAACGCTGAATCAGCAACTCGGTCTTTCCCGATCCGGCAGGAGCCTGAACTATTGCAGACAACTCAGGGTTTAGCACCTCCTCACGAACAGTCCTCTCCTCCTCCATCTCTATCGACTGCATCACTTCTCTGCTACCTCATACTCAACCCGACAGAGAGACTCCAGTCCACAGTACTGACAACTGTTTTTTCCCTTTAGTGGATCAACCGTCGCAACTCCCTCTCTAAACTCAACAGCCAAATCTGTTACGACAGCACGCCACTGACCAATCTGCTCTCCCCACCCCCCACTGACAACTACTTTTCGTCTTCCTCCCCTGCCCTTTCCATCAGCCCCCTTAAGCAGACTCTCATCTTCCTGCTCCCCCTTATAGGCGACCTCACCAACCTGAACCTGACCAAAGAGCACCGCAGCGACATCATCAAGCAGGGTGGTATAGAGCGGCAACTGCGGCTCTTCCGGACGCTCCCCCTGCCAACTTGCGCTACTAACCTTGCCACTTTTGTAATCAATCAACACCCTGCGTCCATCCTCCAGCCTGTCCACTCTGTCCATCTTCACCGAGATGGTTATCCCATCCAGTGCAATCGTATGCAACTGCTCCATCTCCTCAATCCTGAACTCGGCTACACGCCCTCGATCCAGCTGTAGAAAACGCATCGCGAGCCGGCTCAATCTGGCAGCTTCATTGGCTGCAAAATCATCACCCATGCGATCCTTTCTGGAGTGCCTGAACTTCTCAACTGTCTCTTCTGCCACTGCCGCAACCAGTGATCTCAATACCTGCTCATCAATCTGCTTCAACTTTATGGACGAGAGCCCCAGTTGTTGCCAACATCTTTCGAGCAGATTGTGGACCAGGGTACCCCGTTCTCGCGGATCAAGTCCAAGCTGCTCTCGCTCCACACTCTCTGCCTGCAGGCGATGGCGGACAAATGCCCTGAAGGGACATTGTGACTGGTTTGCAAGAATTGAACTTCCACCACGAACCCTTGATCCATACTGCAGAGAGAGTGCACCCTCATCAATCTCTTCCAGTGAAATGTTGTCACTATCCAGCCACCACTTTTCAACTGTAGTTTTTAGACCAAGAGATTGATAATCCATAAATGGAACATCACCAACCATGGATGTCGCCCGCAGACTCTCCTCACCACCCTCACCCTCACTGCTCTCGGCAAAACTGAAGAAGACCTTGTCTGCTGCAACAGAGAAACCGGCAACCATCTCTTCTGCTATTTTCAGATTATTGCCGCAAGCTGCCATTGGCACCTGGCCACGCTGCCACTCCAGGGAGAGAAAAGGCGAAAGCTCTCTTCTGGCTGGCCAGCTCCGATCATCCATCCCCATCACCCATAGTGCGTCATAACCTACTCCCCGTGCCTCCTCTGGAGTCACAATCTCAACAGCTGCATCAACCGCCTGGTCATACTGAATATCCATTCTGGCAAGAATCTGCCTGAACTCCAAAATAGCTGCAGAGAATGAGATGACTCCAGTAAAGTCTCCAATCGAGGAGAATCGATCCAGTCCGTCTCGCCAGCTGTTATAGGCAGCGAGAGCAATATCACTCTTCTCACCATTTTCGGCCCACTCGAAAAATGCGAGGACACGACTAAAGTTGCCTGCCCACTCGGTCGTGGTTAATCTGGCCTCACTCAACCACAACCCCTCAAGCGCCCTCAGGGCCCCAAGAAAACGTGTGGCATATATGCCGCCATCTACACTCTCCTGCTCAAAAAGGCGAATCAGCGTAGCCAGAGATACCTCTGGATTACGCCAGTGGCGCAATCTCAGCTCAAGTATCGACCTCACCTCAATCTCTGCACCCTGCAGAAGCCAGGGTGAGCGCAACAGAGATGCCGCCTCCTGCAGAGGCAGGCCTCTACCTGCCAACTCCATGAGCTGCATTGCCGTATTTATACGCGGATCCTGTAATAGAGATGGTCCAGATGAAAATCTATAGGGCAGAAGATTGTTCGACAGAGACCGAACCCTGGTCTCAGGCATCAGAATGAAGCCAAACAGCCTCTCAAGACGATTCCGCCTCCCATACAACCCTGGAACCACAACAGCAACCTTGTGGCCCGGATTATCCTGCAGATAATCTCGCAACCAGTATGCAACCGCCACCTCCTCCTCACTCTCACTGGGCAACGAACTCTTAACCACTACACTGCTTATAGATACTCCGCCCTCCTCTCTTACCTCACAGCCAAGCTCGTTCAACTGTTCAATAATTTGTCTCTCGGATCTGCTGAATTGTGATGCCCCATAGATTGAGACAGTCTCTGGCAATATCTCCATGCCCCCATCAAACAGCAGCTCTCTTAACCACTCTGCAATACGTGCATGCTCCAACAAATCATGGCGTTCACAATACTCCTTAAACTGTAACTGCCAGCGCCGGAAAAGCTCCTGCTCGTCAACATGTGAATCTATGGGGAGCCCAGCGCCTCTCTCTCTCCAGCGGTTAAATATCTGGTTAGCCACTATCGCATGCTCAACCAGATCCCCCTTACGCAGAAACGACTCCTCCCCCAACAGCTCATGCGGAATTGTCTGGCGCCAAACCACCCGTTCCTGCTCGGCAGATAACAGATGTGGAAGATCAGCCCCTCTCTGTAGTTGCCGATCCCACTGCTCTCTTATCCAGGCCGACACAGACAGGATAGCTGGGGTTTCCCATACAGCGACTCCTCTCTGCAACTGGTCATCGCCCCACCGATCCCGGAGATATCGAGCCTGTCTGGCAGTTGCAGTTAACGTAAGATTCATCCAACAGACCTTATCACCATGGAAAAAATGGATCGACAGTAAATGACGAATCAGTCCATAATTAAGCCTCCTCTAATACAACGGAATACAACTCTTATGAGCACCAACCCAGATGACAAAGGACAGATTCGTGAAATCCGCATAAACCCGATTGTCCCTAGTGAATCCGTACTGGTGGCAACCGCCCGCAGTATGCGTCCTGTAACAGAGGAGGAACAGGCCCCGCGAGATACCCGCAGCCATGTAGAGAGCTGTCCATTCTGCAGTGGAAATGAGGAGAGAACTCCTCCTGCAATAGCCACATACCCCAATGAGGATGAATGGGAGATTCGTGTCGTGGAAAATCTGTTTCCAGTACTCGGAAAGGCCAGTGATGAGACTCAGGCAAACCTTAATTTTGGCCTCCAATCTGCCATCGAGGGGTACGGTCACCATGAGGTGATGATTGACCACAACAACCATGGGGCAGTAGTCAACGATATGAGTGAAGAGCATCTAACCATGCTCTTTACCGCCTATCAGGATCGAATGCGTGAGCTCTATGAGAGCAATCGAATCCGTTTTGTGCTGGTTTTCAAAAACTACGGCCCAGCTGCCGGCGCCAGTATTCGCCACACCCACAGCCAGATTATTGCAATGCCGGTGGTGCCACAGAATGTCCATGATGAGGTGATAAACAGTGCCGCTCACTACCAAAAATATCATCAATGCATATTCTGCACCCTGATTGATGAGGCCCTTACCTTCGAGACCACAATATATGACCGTCACTCAGGCGAGGTTCGCAGAAAAATAAATGTAGGGCAGTATGTAGTCGACAGATCAGACCACTTTATTGCCATCAAGCCATTTGCCAGCCGCTTCGAGTGGGAAGTCCATATTCTGCCACTGGTTCATCAAAGCGATTACCTGAACACCTCCGCAGAAGAGCTGGCAGACTTTGCAAAAATTGTAAAACGGACCATGCAGCGACTG
Organism: Candidatus Thiopontia autotrophica; assembly: GCA_014384675.1. Lineage (NCBI taxonomy): Bacteria > Pseudomonadati > Pseudomonadota > Gammaproteobacteria > Candidatus Thiopontia > Candidatus Thiopontia autotrophica. The sequence continues at coordinate 84,675 of JACNFK010000034.1, forward strand.
GATGCAGTTCTGGGCGGGGTACAGTACAACTACTTCCTCCACTCCATTCCTCACAATGAAGATTGTGAGAGCTGTCACGCAAGCTTCCACTGGCATCTTGAGATCGTTCCCCGCACCAGTATCCCTACCGGATTTGAGTTGGGGTCAGGACTCTTTGTAAACACCATTAGTCCCGAGCAGGCTGCCGAGCAGCTACGTAACACAGTAGTGGAGTAAGGAGCCCACAAAGGAGCCTGCGGAGATTGCAAATCTTGTCTGATTCAAAGAGAATTACGCCCCTCTAATATAGGCCTGAAAATAACAAAATGACTACAACAACCAAGATGAGTGATGAAGAGTGCCGTTTTTGCAATGCCAGCCCCACCCGACGTATCTTGATCGAAGGAAAATACGGTTTTGCAGCACTGGATCGCCCCCCCGTCAATGATGGCCATTTTCTGGTTATACCCTACCGCCACTTTCCAGATTACTTTGAGATAGGTGATGAGGAGCGTGAAGATCTATGGTCACTCGTAGCTCAGGGGAAAAAAATAGTTGACGAAAAGTACAATCCAGATGGCTACAATATCGGCATCAATGTAGGCGAGTCTGCTGGCCAATCAGTCCCTCACCTTCATATCCACGTTATTCCACGCTATAAAGGTGATGTAGAAAATCCCAAGGGCGGGGTTCGCGGAGTTGTCCCTAAACGAAAACTATATACCCTTCAACCCGATTAACTAAGTCACTTCGTGACCCAATCAGATCTCAAGACAAAAAAAGCCCAGCTCACTGAGCTGGGCTCTTTTATTTGTACTCTGTAAACGGTGTTACGGAGTTTTTGGAGTCTCGTATGGGACCTCTGTCTGGAATGACTCCCAGATGGTCTCATAACCAACAAAGCCCTGCTCGGTTGGCTCTTTCTGGCGGGTTGTCAGGAAACGGCTATGCCCCGTAGGGACAGTTGGTTTTGTTTTTTCTTCGCTCATAAATCACCTCTTGTCTAAAAAACACAGGATGGCCACCACAAGGGATTGCAGCTTCAAACCATCTTGAATTGTTATAAAAAAAATCCTCTATCATTAAACTGGCACAACTTATAACACCTTAAGGTACCGTTCTGTTACTCGGTCAATTCTACCATATTCTCAATTTCTGGCTCAGGCTCAATCGGGCCACCCAGTTCGATCTCCTCCTCTGTCGCATCACGCACAGTGAGAATCTCGAGCTTAAAGAGAAGATCCCGGCCACAAAGTGGATTATTGCCATCAATGGTCACACTCTTCTCATCAACCCGGGTCACCAGAAAGTTTTTTGTCTCCCCTTTATCATTCTCCATGATAATGGTGGTGCCAACCTCACGGTAATCTTCCGGCACATTCTCCAGATGATCGGTAATCACCAGGGACTCATCACGTTCACCATAGAGCAAGTCACCTTCAATTGGCACCTCAATGACCTCACCACTAGAGCGCCCCTCCAATGCCTCCATAATGGGGCCAGAGAGAATCTCGTTGCGTCCATGAACATAACCGACGGGAAATTCCACAGCAGTCAATTCTGCACCGCTCTTCTGATCCAAAACCTGGTAGGTCAGTTCAACCAGCTTATTTTCCTGAACAGTCTCACTCATAACGTTCTACACCACTAGAAAATGGAGGCGCTAAAGATTTTTACATCATCCTTTTCGTAACCCAGCACCATTCTACCGAGCCACTCTCCATCCTTCTCGGTGCTTCGCACCCGGAACAGAACAGTGACATGTTCGCCACGACGGATCATCCCCAGGTAGTCTGACTCCTCTGAGAGGTTTCTTGCCAGTTGACTCTTGGCAAACTGCTTTCCAACCTCTATCTCATTGAGACCCTGCAAGAGCTCATAAGAGAAGTGGCGGGTAAACATGCCGTACTCACCTTCATTGGAATACTTAATCAAGTCATGCCACATGGGAAGGCCAGCTTCCAGAATCTCCTCGTCACTATTGTCGATAATATTCATTCAAAAATCCTGAATTTCCCACTTTATAATCAAACTATCCTCGAACAGGTCCAATAAAAAAGATCAACAGACGAACATTTACACATTCGAATGTTGATCCTTTATTGAACCGATCCAACAAGGATCAGACTAGCTCTCTCCAGACTTTATATCTGCAAGAGCCTTATCCTCGATATCTCCAACCAGGTGATACAGTGGAGCTTTCTCCATAGTATATGCACCAGTCTTCGGATCACGACGAGATACTGTCAGAACATGCCAGTTCTTGTCATCTACCTTCATGGCATCACCACGGTAGTAGTAACCAGGCCAGCGTGTCTCCTTACGGAACAGGGTGTGCTGCATAACAGACTCAGAGGCAAGCATACGATGCTTCAGCTCCCAGGCACGTAGCAACTCGTGGATATCCTCTGCAGCAATCTTCTCAAGATCCTCTTCCAGGATCTTCATCTTCTTCAGACCAATGTTCAACAGCTTATCATTGGTCATGTAGTTAACAGATGCACCACCAGCGTACTCATCCATCATCTTCTGCAGACGATCAAGACCCTGGCGTGGGTTGATGTAGTTAGGGTTAACTGAACCAGCAACGATATCGTTACGATAAACCTTATAGTGCTCCATTGGCTTATAGATATCTTCCTTGCGGTCACTGATCTGCTTCTCGGAAACTACGATTCCATCAGCCTTGCCATCATCGATGTACTTACAGGCAGCCTTGGCAGCCAGACGACCCTCTGTGAATGAGCCAGAAGAGAATGCATGTGGAGTACCACCAACAGCATCACCAGCACCAAACAGACCTTCAACTGTGGTCATACGGTTGTAGCCCCAGAAGTACTCATCAGGAGATACATCCTCAGGACCAGAACACCATGCACCACAACCGGTAGCATGTGAACCCATAACGTATGGCTCGGAGGTTGTCAGCTCAGGATTCTCATACTTTGGATTGACGTCAGTCGCAGCCCAAAGTACAGCCTGACCAACAGTCATGCCGAGGAAGTTGTGCCAACCGATCTCCTCAAGATGCGGATCCTGGAATGAGTGCATGGTTACCATGTGAATTGGGCCACGTCCTGCATTGATCTCATTGATCAGTGCATGGTTACGCAGACAGGTTGGAATAGGACGATGAGTTGCGTGTGACGCTTCTGGATCCAGATACTCCTTGCCTACCATCTTCTGCAGATCAGGGAACCACTTGGACTCATACTCTTCACCATTACAGTTCTGAGTGTAAGTCTTAAGATGCAGGAAGTATGCACCAACAGGACCATAACCATCCTTGAATCGAGCAAGTACGATACGGTTTTCCATCTGAGTCATCTTGGCACCAGCCTGAATCATCAGACCATAAGCAGAACCAGAAGACCAAGGTGCGTACCATACACGACCAGCACCCTCACCAACAGAACGTGGCTTAAAGATATTGGATGCACCACCAGCACCAACGACTACAGTCTTGGACTTGAATACGTGATAGTTACCAGTACGTACGTTGAAACCAACAGCACCAGCAACACGATTCTCTTTACTCTCATCCATCAGCAGATGGGTAACACAGATACGGTTGAACACCTTGTCGGCAGACTTCTTGGCAGCCTCAGCCACAAGTGGCTTGTAGGACTCACCATGAATCATGATCTGCCAGCGTCCTTCACGCAGATAGGCGCCAGTCTTCGGGTCACGCATGATTGGCATGCCCCACTCCTCAAACTGATGTACTGCAGAGTCAACATGACGTGCCATATCAAAGGCAAGGTCCTCACGAACCATGCCCATCAGGTCGATACGGGCATAACGAACATGATCTTCCGGATTATTCTCACCGAAACGGGTTCCCATATAGCAGTTAATTGCATAGAGACCCTGTGCAACTGCACCAGAACGGTTAATGTTTGCCTTCTCGGCAACAACAATCTTCTTGTCCTGGCCCCAGAAGCGTGCCTCCCATGCTGCACCAGTTCCACCGAGACCTGCACCAGCAACCAGGACATCGATATTATCTTCTACGATAGTTTTATAAGCCATTAGTAGTACACCCCTTCTTTCATTTCCAGACCATTGGACTCGAGGGTGTGTAAACTACCTTCATCGAGACGAATATATTTTGGTTCATTATATAGGCGCTGGTTGTCATCACGCTGCTCCTGACTTGGTGCAGGAACATCAGCCAGCTGAGGAATTGTCTCACGCCATGGCTTGGTCGTAATTGGTGCCAACAGATTCAGATCCATCTCTCCACTACGTGATTTAATGCGCCAGGCGATAACGCCCTTCTCCTCATCACGGTCCACACGTACCGAGTGACCCAGAGGGGCAAAGTCGGCATAACCACGGACATCGATTGCATGGTGAGGACAGGCCTTCACGCATGAGTAGCACTCCCAACACATGTTGGGCTCAATGTTATAGGCACGACGATATTTATCATCGATGTGCATAATGTCGGATGGGCAGATATCAACACAGTGACCGCAACCATCACAACGAGTCATATATACAAAAGTAGGCATAATCTTTCCTTTTTGTCTAGATTAATCTTATAAATCAGTAATGCTTTGGCTCTTCATTCTTGATGCCAAGCCCCATATAGCCAGGGTTCTTACCCATATACTCAGGGATATCAGGGAATCTTGCGTGTAGTTCAGCAGATGCCAGATCAGGTATCTCGGGCAGATTCTCATTAGAACCATCAGCATGAACTGTACGCTTGTTATAAGCTGCAGCAGGCTTGAAGAACATATGAGAGAACTTGGACCAGTAAACCCCACCGAATAGTGAAGCTGTAGAGAGGATCACCAGGATAAACCAGACTCCGGTGCCGCCACCAGTTAAAGACCAGACCAGAGCTGTAGTTGATGTAGCCATCAGTGAGAGGCTGAACATATCTCTTCTAATCTCGATATTTGTCCATGTATTACCCTCGGCAGCAACATCTACCTTGAATACAAACCAGAACCACCAGCTACCTACAAACAGACTGATAGCGCCCAGGTGCCAGAACAGATTCAATGTTGAATCGGCAGCATTATCACCAAAAATCATCATTGCAGTAGCTACATTGAATGAGATAAAACCATACATAGTCAGCAGATGTACAAGTCTGCGAGTCTGGTTACAGAACTCTCCAGAGAGTGCTACATCGGTAACAATGGTCTTGACCAGAATAGAGGCTGCAGGAGCAGTTTTTGTGGCATTCTGCTTCTCTTTTGCAGCTTTCTCGAAGAAGTATTGAGCACTCTTCTTATGCATCATGTCCAGCACAGTCATAACAATAACGAGCGCAACCATCACCATTACATACGTCTGCATTGACGCATATGTGATGCCTGCATCCACTAGTGACTGGATAGGGGTATTACTTAACATAGTATTTTCCTTTTAAAATTCAACAACAAAAATAAACATTAACAACCATCAAAAACAACTTACTGGGCAGAGTGCCCCTTCATCTCAATCTTCACATTCTCATCATCACTAAGAGTTGCGTAGTAGTCCTGAAGCACCTTGGCAACCTCTGGACGGCTGAAGGTAGCAGGTAGAGCCTCACCTTCGGACAACATCTTGCGCACCTTGGTGCCAGACAACAGAATACGATCATCCTTGCCATGAGGACAGGTCTTCATTGATGCCATGCCGTCACAGGCATTACACCAGAAGGTCCAGTCGATCTTCAGTGGCTTGGTCTCCAGAGCATTCTCTGGAATCTCGTCAAAGATGGACTGCGCATCAAATGGGCCATAATAATCACCGACACCAGCGTGATCACGACCAACAATCAGATGAGAACAGCCATAGTTCTGACGGAAAACAGCATGTAGCAGCGCCTCACGAGGACCGGCAAAACGCATATCCAGTGGATAGCCTGCCTGAACCACACTGTTTGGAACAAAATAGTTATCAATAAGAGTCTGAATCGCCTCAGAGCGAACCTCTGCAGGAATATCACCCTTCTTCAGCTTACCGAGTGTAGAGTGAACCAGCACACCATCCAGAGTCTCTACTGCAATCTTTGCAAGATACTCATGGGAACGGTGCATCGGGTTACGGGTCTGGAATGCAGCAATGGTATTCCACCCCTTTGACTCGAACAGGGCACGGGTCTGCTCAGGTGTCATGAACTGATCACCATAAGTCTCGGGGAAACCGCCCAGAGAGAGCACCTTGATTGGACCGGCAAGATTAACCTCACCCTGATCCATCACCATCTGTACACCTGGATGCTCCAGATCAGTAGTCTTGTAAACCGACATGCACTCATGCTCTTTATCGATACCGTACTTCTCGGTAACTGTCATGGTTGCAACAACATCTCCACTCTCACCATCAACCAGCGCAACATCAGAACCCTCATGGGTAGTATCTGCTGTGGCACTATCAGTAGATAGAGTTACCGGAATAGGCCAGAACAGGCCGCTCTCCATAGTGTATGAATCACAAACACCCTTCCAATCGGCATGGTTCATAAAACCATCCAGTGGAGTAAATCCACCGATACCCATCATATAGATATCACCAGCCTCACGCGAGGTAATAGTGATTTTTGGAAGTGTCTCTGCACGCGCCTTCTCATCCTCAAGGGCTGTGCCCTCAAGCAATAGTGATTTCAACTCACCGCCACCATGTGGTCTGACTAGATTTGACATCGTTATCCTTTCCATTTGAATTTTCGACCGTGCAACTCTACTGTTTCCGCTACACCGTTCAAGCAGGTAAATCTTCTTTTGATATAAGCTTCACTTATTGGTTAAAGATAATTTTATGATAGGCTGATATTAGAGCTGAAAAACAGCGCCAAAAAAAACTGCTGTTTTTATTTTAGCTGTTAAATATCATCTAGTTACAATAAGCAACCTGACACATCAACCAACCTCTGCTACACTCCGTTTAACCAACTTTTTTACTCAACTATAGCACCCATATTGATGACAAAATCTTTCCCATGCCCTTTTGCCAAGGCCATTTTGAATGGACATTCCCGCTGTAAATTCAGTGAAACATTCCATATTTCAGAGCGCCACGGAGTACAGTGCACCCAGCCCTCAACCCAACAACTCTGCGCACAACTATCTTCTCAGCTCCACCACCAGAGCCACTTCGCCCTTGGAGTAACCAGAATACCAAAACAGATTACCAGCAATATGGAGTTAAGAATTCAGTGCGGAGGGCTAAATGGTCTGCAACAGTGCACATCCAGGGAGGATGAAACTACAGATATAGCAACACTGATAGAGATGGCAACCGAAATGTTTGGTGCTATAGATAAAATGCCATACCAACAGATAATACAATCAATAAGTCAATGGGCCCCCAAAAGAAGAGGACGCCAACTGCCATGAACCTCCAGGAAGTTACCCCTTATCCTGCTTGGACTGATAATCCTCAACTGCAGCCTTGATTGCATCCTCAGCCAGCACAGAACAGTGCACCTTTACCGGCGGCAGCGCCAACTCCTCGGCAATATCTGAATTCTTGATCTGCTGGGCCTCATCCAGAGTCTTGCCCTTGACCCACTCAGTCACCAGTGAACTGGAGGCAATTGCAGAACCACAGCCATAAGTCTTGAATTTTGCATCCTCTATCACACCATCCTGGTTTACCTGAATCTGCAACTTCATCACATCGCCACAGGCCGGTGCACCCACCATACCGGTACCGACATCATCTGCATCCTTATTCATCACCCCAACATTTCTTGGGTTTTCGTAATGGTCCATCACCTTATCACTGTAAGCCATCTAACTGCTCCTGGAAAACTGCCCAAATAAATACTTGACCTTTTTACTATACTATAGGCCAATCAAGCTTGCATTAAATATCAGTGACGCATTATATTCCAATTAATGGTATCTGATTAGAAGATCGATAAAAAAACGCCAGACATCATCCTGATGTCCGGCGTTACTAACTCCTCCTCTCCCTCCTCGAAGTCCATCTCGAGGGACACTCCTCCAAGTGGGTCGAAGAACTCTACACAGCGTGTAACCCATTGTCAAACAAGATAACGCTCCAATTATGACCAAAATATCTTGCTTACACCGTCACCCCCGCGCAAGCGGGGTGGAGGATCCAGAAAACAGGCAGGAACGGGCACAGAAAATACCCATATCTAGGAATATAAACCGCACTACAGTTGTGACATCATTGCCACTCAATAATTTCATGTAGGAGGAGTTATGGAGGTAACAGCAGGTGAACTGCTTGAGGATCGCACCTCAGCAAAGACCGTATCCAGGGTGATGGCAGCGATGGCACACCCAATCAGAATGAAAATTCTCTGTCTGTTGATTGATAACGAGATGAATGTGAACGAGATACTTGCCGAGGTTGGCAGCTCTCAATCAAACATCTCGCAACATCTTGATGCCCTGAAAGGTGCCAATCTTGTGCAGGTAAGGCGCAGTCAACAACACAGCTACTACTCCCTTACCCATAACGAGACATCCAGAATAATCTTGCTGGTCCGGGATCTATTCTGCCCCGGACACGCCAGGCTATTGCGTAGCAGATCGTAGCTATAACCCTTTATGACTCCTGGTTTACGATAGTTCTCCCTTAACCAGAGAGGGTTTTACAGCGACATGGCCGGCATCCACTCAATGTGTATGCCGGTTTTTTTGTTCAGCGTCAGCTTACCGCATAAACGGCATCATCAGTTTTTCAGGCTTGGTGAACTTATTGATGTCGTAGGCCATACGTCCCATGTTCTGGTCCATTGTTGCCATCGAACCCTGCATATAACCAATATCCCCACTCATATCTACAATACTGTTCGACATCAGAGCGATATTCTCGGACATCCCCTCAATCTTGCCGGACATGGAGTTGATGTTAACGTTGAGCTGATGCATATCCTTGCTCATGTTGCCGATATTTCCGGTCATCGACTGCATACCCTGACGTACCAGAGCAAAATCAGCAGACATCACCGCCTGCCCCTGCTCCATACTCTTTGCCATGGTAGCCATGCGGACACGCATCTCTCGCATATCAGTTGACATACTGTTTACATCGCTCCCCATCTGCAAAACAGCACTCGTCATTCGGTGCATGTTCCACCCCATGCTCGCCATAAACAGTGCCATTCCCGCACCCGCGAAAACCATCACCGTTGTGGCTGTAACCCCTGGTCTCTTATCCACTACCTGCCACACCCTCCTCTGTTCACAACAATAGTTGCCGGTATTCTAGCATTATCTAAATTACAATAATGCAAAACCCATAAAAAAACACCGATACCGTCGAAGAGCGGTATCGGTGCTATCTTCCCACATTTCTCCACCCAAAAAGGAGAGAGAGGAGAGGTCTGATCCCTTACTTTGAGGCCTTGGTACCTGTACCGGTAGCGCCCTTGTTATCGGTCCAGGTTACGGTGATCTTGTCACCCTTCTCACCTGCAACCTTGATACGAAGGTATGGGTTTTTTGAGACTGTAGTGTTGATATCGGCGTTCATGAATGCAACGCCATTCTTCTCTGCAACCACGGTCTGGATAAAGTGTTCAGGAATAACATTTCCTGTCTTCTTGTCCTTTCTAAGTCCAGTCTCCATGGGGTGGGTCAATAGACATTTGACATCAATTACACCCTTCTTTGATTTAGCTCTCAGCTTTACTGCTTTCTTTGCCATTTTCTTATCCTCGTTATATATGTTCTAGGGGTGAATTACTAACCGCATCCACCAGCAGTTACCTTGACCTGGGTCTTATTGCTGATTGTTCCTGATGCAGTCTTGACAACACCATAAACATCACCAGTCTTACCCATCTTGATTCTGGTAGAGACAAATGGAACTGCCCCCTCTCCCAGGTGATAGACGCCAGCAATCGGGCGGCCATTGGCTGCCGCAACAATACTGATACTCTCGATAATACCGTCAACTCCAGTAGCATTAACCTCGACCGGCACCACGGCACCATTCTCGGCAACCTCAGGGGCCTTGATCTTTACAGTATTGCTGGGTGTTCCTGTATCACCAGCATCGCTTGACTCCATTGCAGCCTTTGGCCATGCTGCCAATACTGTGCGAGGTGTCAGAAGCCCTGCACCCAGAGCAGCAGCAACTGCACTGCCTGCCAGGGTTCCCTTCATAAACAATCTTCTTTTCATGGATTTCTCCTCCTTTTTATAAAAAATATCAACCTTATTATTCTGCTGCCATTCATAACCAGACCGTGCAACATGAACGTCAGACTTTAAACAAAATCACCATAATTGTCTACAGATTACTTGAATAAGTCACTCGCTCAATACCTCAATGGCAGCCATGATAGACTCATCAATCTCTCCATTTACAAAATCACGCACCCCAAGCCCTATTATCCGCTGCTGAATCTCCACCCCCTTACGGTCAAGAAACAGCAGGGTCGGGGTCAGCCATACCCCATAACTACTGCCCACGCCTGCCGAGGTCATCTTCTCTCCTGAAAAACCCACTATTTTCTCGGTGTCACCAAGATGAATCTTTCGGATCAGTACCAGGCCGTCATATTCACTGTTTCTAAGTAACGGAACCAGGTGGTCAGACTCCATTACCACACAGTATGGACAGTCATCAGCCGAAAACATAAGGATCATCGGGATACGGCTATCACCTGCCAACCCGCCATCACTCTGTAGATTTGAGCTGAATGGCACAGAGAAGATGTAGGTGTCACGCCCGGGGGTCTCACCAAAGAGAGATGGCGCAACCAACAGAAGAGATAAAAGCAGGGCTCCTTGCATAAAAAAACCCCAACCTCACAACATGAAGCCGGGGCCCTGTTTTCAGCTAACCGGGATCTAGCGTGGTGGGTACGCAGGAGTACTGTCACCCCTGGCATCACCACTACCGTGAAGACGCGCATTCTCGGCAGCATCAGCATCGGCCTCCATGCTGGAAGCGCCCTTGCCAGATGCGTTAATGGACATGCTGAAGTTACCCTCGGCATCACCAGAACCCTTGCCCGCACCACGTGCCTTGCCATCCATTGCACCATCAGCAGAACCTGTACCAGCACCAGACTGGTTATCGTCTCCACTCATAAATGCAAATGCACTAGAGGCAGCAAACGCCATAGCGACGAACCCGACAATTAGTTTTTTCATGACTATCTCCTTTGATTAAAAGCTAATTTTTATTGGCTGAACCTTAGTCAGCCCTGTGACTATAGCAAACAATTGATTAAATTATCAATAGCTAGCTTGAGTGATAACTTTCTCCCCTTCACATCTCCACTGTTACTCGGTACAGTCTCATCCATGCACTCAAAACCCCGCTTCTCACTCCTTAAGCAGACAGGGATAATCATTGGCCTAATCAGTCTACTGGCGGTAATCGGAATCGGCAGCTCAGCATTTATTACCCAGACCATCCAGGGTGCGGCAACCACCATCAACACCTCCGGCGCCCTGCGCATGCTCTCCTACAAGATTGCAACCCAGATGATGCGGGATCAGCGCAAGGACAACCCCACCTCGACCAAAATACGTGGCCTGATCCGTCGTTTTGACTCAAAACTTAACAGCCCATCCCTACAGCAATCGATCCCACAGCCGCGACCTCTTCCAAAAGGGGGCGGATATGAGACCCCACTGCACGCCCTATACAGATCGGTGCGGTGGCAGTGGGATGAGGATATCAAACCACTACTGCTGAGCTATGCGGCACTGCTTGACATAAAACCGAAGCAGGTCACCATCGAGCCAACCAAAGCGAAAATACATGACTCATACCAGCAGACCTATCTCTCCAAAATTGATGAGTTTGTTTTTGATATCAATAACATGGTAAGCCTGATAGAGGAGCAGACCGAGGATAGAATTCAGCTGTTGCGCAACATAGAATTTATATCACTGCCATTACTGCTACTCACCATTCTGGCTGCCCCCATCCTGCTCTACTACAGAATTCTTGTCCCCCTCAAGGATCTACTGCAGATATCTGAACAGGTGCGCAGACGTGACTTCTCCAGACAGTCAAAATACATACGTAACGACGAGCTGGGTGAGCTCGCCAAGGCCTTCAATATGATGAACTCTGACCTCTCCGCCACCTATACCGAGCTGGAGGAGAAGATTACGGAGAAGACCCAGTCACTAATCGATGAATCCAACCGGATCACCCTTATGGAGGAGCGCAACACCATTGCACAGGAGCTCCATGACTCCCTCGCCCAATCCATCTTCTACCTTAATATCCAGATCGGCCGTATAAATGCACTGATCAAACAGGGCGCGTCTCATGACCATCTCAGCCCCATAATTAATGAGCTGCGTGATACCAACGGCCTGATGGACAGACAACTGCGGGAACTGATATCCACCTTCAGAATCAAAACCAACCAGGAGGGAATTGAGGCCTCGGTTGATAAAATTATTGAAAAACAGAGGGGACGGAGCACAACAGAGCTGGAGTTTAACAACCAGATTCCAGAATTCTCTTTCTCCCATAACGAGGAGACATGTCTAATCCAGATTATTCAGGAGGCCGTTGCAAACATCATCAAACATGCTGGTGCAAAACATGGATCCATTCTACTGAAAGAGGACAAAGAGAGCGGTGAGATCATGCTTACAGTCCGTGATGACGGAGTTGGAATCACGGAAAACCCACACAGAACCAACCACTTTGGGCTAAACAACATGGAGGAGCGTGCCCTCAACATCAATGGCAGCCTTACCATCCAGGCTCACCCTCATGGCGGCACCGAGGTTCGACTAAGCTTCACCCCATCCCTGCCACAACAGAGCAAACTGTAACCTGTCAACAAGATGTGACATACTCAGAACCAATACTATAAAAAGAGAACCAACCAAAGAGAAGACCATGAGCGAATCAGACAAAATCTCCCTGTTACTTATAGATGACCACCCCCTTATACGCAAAGGGATTATCCAACTCCTGGAGCTACATGATGGAATCGAACTGGCAGGTGAGGCTGATGGTGGTGCCGAAGGAATAAAGCTTATCAAGGAGCGTCAGCCAGACATGGTACTGCTGGATCTCAACATGAGCAATATGGACGGACTCACCACACTGAAAAAGATCAAAAAACAGTGGCCGGAGATAATGGTTGTCATCCTCACGGTATCCGACAACCCGCAAAACATCATTCAGGCCTTCCGCAACAATGCAGATGGCTATCTGCTGAAAAACACAGATCCGGAGATGATTGTAGAGCACCTTATCCAGGTGATGAACGGAGTAACCATAGTCAGCCCCGAGGTATCGAAGATACTGGCCCAGGCAAAACCTGACAAAAACAACAGGCTCGACATCAACCTTACTCGTCGCGAGAGAGAGGTGCTTACACTAATCGCCGATGGCCTCTCAAATCAGGATGTAGGAGATCGCCTCGGTATCTCGGTCTGGACCGCCAAGGTACATGCAAAGCATATCCTCAAAAAACTTGGCCTCAACACCCGTAACGAGCTGATTGTCTGGGGCATAAAAGAGGGGTTCTCAAGCTAGCCCAAGCTTCCTTAGACGGATTCCCGTACAGTCAAGCCATAACGATTACAGATAAAAAAAACCTCCACCCCGTAAAGGGTGGAGGTTTTTTCCGTTCTAAGAACGAGACTTAAGCGTACTGCTTAGTGCTCTAGTCTCTTAGCACGTTGCGCCTTGAATGCAGCCTGGCGTGCTTTACGCTTAGCGGCATCTTCTGGGCTCATCTTGCCAAGGAACCACTTGTGCTCTGTTGAATTCAGAACAGCATCTAGCTCAGCCTTCAGGTGGTGTGCAGCCTTCTGGTCTGCAGCATCACCGTGCTCACCCTGCTCGATCAGCTCCCTCAGCTCAGGTACCATCTCGGTGTAGAAGTTCTTACCAAGATCGTAAGTACCTTCCCAGTGAGTGATATCTGGACCCTGCATGGAAGCAGCCATACGGGCACGACGTCCCTCATGGTGCCACAGCTCGAACCATACGAAGTCAAGCTTATGAGAGAACTTAGGTCCTTTCATCAGAGGCTTGGCCGCCTTCATCAGACGCTTACCAGGTATGCCATACTTGCGGTTATAGAGATTGATCAACCCTTCATACTGAATATAGAAGTTATCAACCCAACCCTCTTCATGACAGGATAGACATACGGTATACATCTTGTCGCGACGATCTTCCCAGTTCTTCATACGCTTGGATACAGGAGGACGGTTGGTCCAGCTGATACGGTCGCCCACATCGTGAGTAATAGGCTCTTTACGAGTCGCACTCATATGACAAGTGGCACAGGTCGGTGCTACATAGTAGTCCTCACCCACAACCCACTTGGAGCCGTCCATGTTCATCTTCTCGCGGTTAGCACGATAGGCGATACCATGCTTGGACTCGTTGAAGATTTCCATCTGAGGATGGTCTGGACCCATATGACACTTACCGCAGTTCTCAGGCTGACGCGCCTGCGCTGCAGAGAACTGGTGACGTGAGTGACACGCCGCACAGGTACCCTTGGAGCCATCAGGGTTGATTCGGCCAATACCGGTGTTAGGCCATGTGGCCGCATCCAGTGAACCATCTTCAAGAACCTTGACCTGAGAACCATGACACTGCCAGCAACCATTTACTGCCGCTGCAGAGACACCACCAGGGAAGCCTTCAGTGATCATACCGCTATCACCTTCAACCACCTCTGCGAGAAGGTTATCGAGTGACCCCATAATATCACCTGCTGTCGCATGGTGAGATTTAGCCATCTCTCGTGCCTCATTCTCATGACAGTTAGCACAGTCGGCTGGAGAAACGATAATAGAGATATGTTTCTTAACCTTCTTCTCGTCATGGATGAATGCATCAACGTCACTAGAATCTGCCGCGTGACACTCGTAACAACCTACGTTGGCACCGTAGTGCTTACTTGCACCCCACATCTGAACCAGACCTGGGTTATTCTTCTTATGGCACGCTACACACTCTTTGGTCTCATCCGACATAACATTCGGAATCTCACTGACTGCAGCATTCACTGTAGTCACACCAAGCAGGAGCAGGGCACCGGTTAGTACTCTTAGGAACATATAATGTTTCCTCCCATTTTATTGTTGAACATAGATATCTATATACTCGTTCCGGGGGGAGGGTCTTGGTATTACTCTTCGAAGCGACTCCTCCTCTCAACGCGAGTAACGGCGATGGTAACTCTACCGGGGAGGGGTATTCAAGTGTTATATAGAAAAAAATAACAACTAATTTGATGCAGGACAAATCACCAGGTCATTTATTGATTTTAGTCAATTTATCACCTCATGTTGTCGCCGAAACGGCCACCGAAACGGAAAACGTCAGGGCCACAGACATCCACACAGCGTCCACAATTTGTACATTGCGAGTAGTTAACTATATTAGAGGTGCCATCCTCTCCTTTAAGCGGTATACGGAGCACCTGGGGCTCGGGGCACACTGCGAAACAGTCCATACAGTCATTGCATGCCTCACGATCTGCCGCTCTCACCCGTACCAGACTTAACTTTCCAAGCAGACTATAGAATGCGCCCATGGGACAGATATGCCCACACCAGCCGTTGCGACTCCAGAGGAGGTCATAGAGAAATATCCCGCCCACAGCAACCCAGCCAATACCAAACCCGTAGAGTATGCTGCGCTGTAACAGGGTTACAGGGTTGACCAGCTCCCAGAGCAGAGTACCGCTAAGCAGTGACATAACCATAACCATCCCGAGCACCCAGAAGCGAATATTGGGTGAGAGCTCACACCTCTTTTTAAGTCCCAGTTTACGTCTCAACCAGGCTGCCGCATCGGTAACCATATTCATCGGGCAGACCCATGAACAGTAGACCCGACCACCAACTGCCAGATAGAAGAGCACCACAATCAGCGCCCCGACCAGTGCTGTGGTCTCAAAGGCGTGGCCGGCAAACAGCGTCTGCAGGTAGACAAATGGATCTGTCAGGGGGACTGTATCCAGCACCAGACTGGAGACCAGGTTACCCTTGATTATACGAACCGGCTCTCCCCACTCATCCAGGGCGTTCAGAGTTGTTGCTGACCCAACCAGAAACAGGGCAATAATGGAGAGCTGGGAGATTCGTCTCATTACCAGCCACTTGTGAGAACGGATCCACCCCTTCTCCTCAACTGCTGCCTTGCCTATAGAATCACGTGCCATTACGGTTTTCTCCTCTGCTCTCTTCTGTTACAGGTTGCCTGTGGTGTAACGTTAACGCATCAACCGGGCAGGGGGCAATACATGCACCACATCCAGTGCATCTCTCCATATCCATCT
Organism: Candidatus Thiopontia autotrophica; assembly: GCA_014384675.1. NCBI lineage: Bacteria > Pseudomonadati > Pseudomonadota > Gammaproteobacteria > Candidatus Thiopontia > Candidatus Thiopontia autotrophica. The sequence continues at coordinate 100,879 of JACNFK010000034.1, forward strand.
CCATCTGTACCTTTCCCCCAATGCGTGGACGGAAACGAAAAACCCGCTGCAGACACTGATCCCCGCAGATCTGGCAGACCACCCCCTTCTGGGCAATACAGGTGTGACTAACCCGAACCTCCAGCCCCCACGGCTCCCCATGATCCTCATCCGAGGCAAACTGTAGCGCCTTCGGCTCACAACAGGTCACACACTCCTCACAGAAGGTGCACTCTCCCCGCTTGAACTCCACAATCGGGAATCTGCTCCCACCCTCGACCAGGATTTTCTCTGGGCAGGCCTCTACACACTTTCCACAGCGGCTACAGATCTCGGTAAACTCAAACTCATCCAGTGCCCAGGGTGGACGGATGGGACGTTTTCTTCCACTCACATCACCACGCAGAAACTGGGTACGACTCACCCCACGGCCACCCTGCCCCTGTTTTTTTTTATCATCTCTGTTTTTTAAAAACTTAAACATTAAAACCGTCCCGTCCCTCACAAGTTATCCTAACCGTACTAAAGAGCCACCTGATTAACCCCAAATCTCGTCACTATCCAACAACATCAAGTGCCCGTGCCCGAAACCCAACCCCACACTCCTGTGCCAGTTGTTGACACGCCTCTATATCAACCCCCTCCAATCCATCTATAGCAGTTGCGGTCACCAATGGAATCTTCCCACTTGCTCTCCGCAGAAAATCCAGCATTGCCTCAAAGGCGCCCCCCAGCTGGGGCTGGCAGTGCCGATTATAGACCTCTCTGTTCTGTCCATTCATTGAGACCGAGAGCTCATCAATAACCCCCACCATCTCCGGTATCACATTGCGTTTATGGACCAGACTGGCCAGCCCATCTGTATTGATTCTGGTCTGCCCACCATGCTGCTTTATCCACCCGGCAACCTCAAGCAGAAGCCTGAGCCGCAGTGTCGGCTCCCCAAAACCGCAGAATACCACCTGACTGTAGCGTGATGGATCACCAATCGCCCCTATCACCTCCTCAACCTCCGGACGGTGGTCGACTGTAAGATCAAACTCGTGAACCTTCATCACCCCCTGGGTCTTGGGACAGAAGTCACAAACCAGGGTGCAACGGTCGGTAATACTGAGATAGAGGCTATCTTTTATCTGGTAGGCAATTGTCTGACTTCTCACTATGCTATTCTCTCACCACTTACCAACTGCAAACAAGATATGAATCCTTGCTAAAGTGATCACAATAATGAAAAAAATTGCCCTGCCATTAATCCTGGCGCAAGGATTAATACTGCTGTTCATGCCTCTATTAAGTCAGGCTAGCCCCACCCTGCTCGATGCTGCCAATCAGGGCGAGATCAGACAGGTCAAAAAACTGCTGCAGGCGGCAGCCCCCCTCTACCCCCTGACTCGCTCTGGAGAGACCCCGCTACACCGGGCCGCATATCATGGGTACAGAGAGATAGTCTCTCTGTTACTGAACGCAGGTAGCGAGGTTGATATCACCTCCAGACCAGGGGAGACTGCACTCCACAAGGCAGCACAGAGCGGCCATCTGGATGTGATTCAGAAACTTCTGGATGCCGGTGCCGATATCAACCGACGCAGTGAATATGGCATTACCCCACTACAGAAGGCGGTCGCCAATGGTCAGATAGATGCAGTAAAACTGCTGTTGGGATGGGGTGCCGACCCCGCACTGCAGGATGATCTTGGAATCACTCCACTACAGTACGCCGAGATGGGGGGCGAGAGTGAAATTGCAGAACTACTGGAATCTTACTTTACCTCTACCCAACGTTAGGTATAGACTCCCCGATCCACATAAAAAGTTATCCAAAGACAATTTCTCAACAAGGAGGAGAATCGTGAAAAAAGTTTATTCAGTTATGGCATCAACTGCCATCGCACTAACCCTGGCACTCTCACAGAGCCAGGCAGCTTCTGCCGACAACAGCATGGTCGATGCCGGACTAGACGAGGCAAAACAGCTCTATAGCAAGGCTCTGCCGATGAATATGGACTCTCTGAAAAGGGCCGAACTGCTTGGGCAGGCTGTAGATATCCTGACCGGGGTTATCGAAAACGATCCAAAATCTCTGGAGGCACACCGCAAACTAATGGGGGTCTACCTGCTACAACAGGATTACTCCAACGGTATCCGTACCCTGCAGAATGCAATCACCCTCGCTCCCGAGGATCCTAAGCTCTTTATCTCCCTGGCATTTATGTATGAACACTCTGGTGCCCTGGAGTATGCAGACGAGATGCTGAATCAGGCGCTTTCTCTGAAACCTGGAGATAAAGTCACAAAAATGGTCAGAGATTATAAGGTTGCCATCAGAAAGAAGATTGAGGCGGCAAAAGATAATAACAATATGGAGCAGCTTCATGGCGGAGAGAACCCCATGGACGCACAACATGGGCAGCTTAAACCTGGAGCAGATACCTCCGCCCACTAAACCATGAAAGCAGAACTCACAGACCCATTTGGCAGAAGAGTCGATTACCTCCGTCTCTCGGTAACCGACCGCTGTGACCTGCGTTGCGTCTACTGTATGCCACAGGGGTTTGATGACTATGAGGCACCCGCTGACTGGCTCACCTTTGACGAGATTGAACGGGTAGTCAGGATATTTGGCGAGCTGGGAGTCAGCCGGATACGGATGACTGGTGGGGAACCCCTGGTTCGCAAGGGCATTGTCGAGCTCAGTAGACGGCTTTCGTCGCTACGCGAAATTGATGATCTCTCCATGAGTACCAACTGTGTAAGCATGGAGAAATTTGCCCAGCCGCTTAAAGATGCCGGTATCAGCCGTATCAATGTCAGCCTTGACAGCCTCAACCCGAAAAAATTCCAGGAGATTACCGGCGGGGGCAAACTGAGCAAAGTAATTGCTGGTCTGTTAGCCTCCAAGGCGGCTGGCTTTACCCCCATCAAGATAAATGCGGTTGCGATGAAAGGGGTAAATGATGATGAGCTCGGTGATATGGTTGAGTTCTGTCTCAAACATGACTTTACCCTCCGTTTTATCGAGACCATGCCTATTGGTGATACCGGATGTCGTGCCAAGGACTCTCACTACCTTGATCTCGAGGTGATCCGCGAGGAGCTGGAACAGCGCTTTGATCTGGTCCCAAGCGTTATGCCGGGAGCGGGGCCAGCCCGTTATTTCAGGATTAAAGATACGGATATGCACTTTGGTTTCATCACCCCGATCTCTCAACATTTCTGCGAGACCTGCAACAGACTGCGCCTCTCTACCGATGGCACTCTCTATATGTGTCTGGGACAGGATGATAAGTATGAGTTACGACCACTGCTACGAGGTGGTGCCAGCGATGATGAGATCAAGGATGCAATCCACGAGGCGCTGACCCTAAAACCGGAACGCCACGAGTTCAACGAGGGCAAGGGGCAGACTGTTCGTTTCATGAATATGACAGGCGGATAGGGACCCTAAACCACCTACGACACAAACATTCTAATCGATAGAAACAGTAGAAAGAGTGCAAACAGCTGCTTTAGCCTCTCTGCCGGCAGTCGATGTGCCAACCTTGCACCAACTGGAGCAGCAAAGGCACTCATAACGATAATCCCAAAAAATGCGGGCCAGTAGATAAAGCCGCTGCTCCATATTGGTAGCCCGTCAACCCCCAACCCAGACCAGATAAATCCGACTCCGCCAGCCACCGCAATAGGCAATCCAACTGCTGCCGAGGTTCCCACGGCCTGATGTATCTTCACCCGATGCCATACCAACCAGGGTACAGTCATGGTTCCGCCACCAATTCCCACCAGCGCCGAAATCGCACCAATTACAACTCCTGCCAGGCCATTCAATATTCTCCCGGGGATCTCTCCATGGACTCTTGGTCCAAGATTGAACCCCATCTGAATCGCCACCAGAAGCTCAAACAGGGCAAAAAATATACGCAGAGAGTCACTGTTAACCTGTTTTGCAAACTGTGCTCCGAACCATCCACCCAGAACTATCCCTGGAACCAATAACCAGAACAGATCCCAGCGCACTGCCCCTCTCCTGTCGTGGGCAGAGACTGAGGAGATAGAGGTGATGACAATGGTTGCCAATGAGGTGCCGATGGCCAGATGCATCAACCATGGAGATGAACCCAGCTGCTGCTGAAAGATCCATAACAGAAACGGCACAATAACCAGGCCACCGCCTACTCCGAGGAGGCCGGCCAAGAGACCTGCAAAAGCACCAACCAGGAGATAGAGAGCTATTGATTCCATCGTCAGAGATTATCAAACTACGGAACGGTTTGGATAGAACTCAGTATGTTGCTCTCCCGAGAGAGCCGTTAAGAAAGCTCTGATTAAGTCACTTCGTGACCCAATCAGATCTCCCTTACAAATTATTCTATGGGGGAAGGGTTATGGTTCAGTATGTTACAACAACACCTGTTGAGCCCTTCCCCCAAACCCCCATTCCATTACGCTTTTTCAGATGGAATGGACACCGCCCTCCCTTAATCGGCATCAAAGTGCCATAGTTGGGTTGTTACACATCAACTAAATAGAGAGGACGGTATCCATGAAAGAGATTAACGTAATAGGTTTGGATTTGGCAAAAGATGTTTTCCAGGTACACGGCATTGATAGTGATGGAGAAGTTGTGACTCGCGTCAAGTGGATAGCCCGTTTGCTGTTAAAAGAGATTAAACCTGAATTCCCCCCCTCTTGTGCGCTAACCCCTCACTCCGCCGACTATTAACCACTACAATCTTAGCACGGGATAACGCATTAAAATCGGTTGCTGAAGCTGCAGTATAGGCCCCCATCTGATGCCCTACCACCAGGTCTCCCAGCTCCATCTTCGGTAGCTCAATCGCCTGCTCTACCACATCGATACTGTCACAGGTAGGGCCCGCCAATACACTTTCACGATGCGGCCCTTCACGGAACACCTCGACCGGATAGTCGGCATGGTCAAACAATTTGCCACTCCAGGAGCCGTAGACCCCATCATCCAGGTAGTACCAGGGGCGGCCATCACGCTCACTCTTGCCCACCACCGAGGTGATGACGGAGACTGCCGGGGCCACCAGATAACGGCCCGGCTCGGCAACCTTGCGTACACGCTGTGGCAACTTGTCGAGTGCCTGACGAATCGGCGCACAGAAATCCTCGATCTCCGGTACAGCATGCCGGTACTCCACCGGGAACCCGCCGCCCATATCGAGCAGGTTGATCTCGTTAAATCCCATTGCCCACGCCCGCTCCATCAGTGCATGGGTGGTCTCAATGGCTGCCACATGGCTATCGGGCTGCCCCGATTGAGAGCCAACATGGAAAGAGAAACCCTTGATGCGAATCCCCTTGCGGCGCGCCAACTGCAACAACTCCACTGCCTCCTCCGGGGAGCAACCAAATTTGCTGGAGAGGTCGACCACCGCACTCTTACCCTGGAAACGTATACGGATCAGCAGACCGACCCGGTTGTGGTAGCGCCGGAACTTCCTCAGCTCCTCTCTGTTGTCGACCACAAAGGTGGTAGTGCCGTAGCGTAGCGCAGCACGGATCTCACTATCCTTCTTGATGGGGTGGGTATGGATGGTGGCACGAGGAGATAGTCCACTCTGGCGCGCCAGTGCCACCTCACCACTGCTGGCGATATCGAGACCAACCCCTTCGGAGACCAGTGCAGCGATCACCTCAGCGCGAGGCAGCGCCTTGATCGCATAGAACAACTCTACTCCAGGCAGTGCAGCGGATAGCTGACGAACCTGTCGACGCAGTTGGGCCTCATCCACCACAAACAGTGGAGAACCATACCGGGTAACCAGCTGACGATACTGCGCCTCCTGCTCTGAAGCGGGCAGACTGCTCCAAGGATAGAGCGGTACGATATTATCGTTCATCAAATCACTCCTCATCCAGTGCCTCAGCAATCGCTTTCTGCAGATACTGCGGCAGAGCAAACGCAGCCTGATGGATCGCAGGATTGTAGTAGCGGGTCTCGATCCCCGCCTGTTCAAAGCGGGTCTGCAGTGTAGTCAGATCCACACTGCGCAGTGCCGTGTTATCGGTGGCCCAGGCAAAGGTCATGATCCCCCCCACATAGGTCGGCACTGCCGCACTGTAGAAAGTGCTGTCGGCAAATAGTGATCGCAGACGACGTGCCGTATCCTGCACCTCATCCAGCTGCATGAAGGCGACCCCGTTCTGGGTCACCAGAATACCGCCTGGGGCCAGACGTGCCTTACAGGCACTGTAGAAGTCCTGGGTAAAGAGGCTCTCTCCCGGTCCAATCGGATCGGTGGAGTCGGAGATGATCACATCAAACTGCCGATCACTGTTGCTGGCGTAGTTCATCCCATCATCGATCACCAGCTCAAAGCGTGGGTCATCAAAAGCCCCGGCGGAGTGGTTCGGCAGGTGCTCAATACTCATCTCAACCACAGCACGGTCAATCTCCACCTGGGTAATCTGCTCAATGCTCTGATGACGACACACCTCCCGCAATATCCCCCCATCACCACCACCGATGATCAGTACTCGTTTGGCATTGCCGTGTGCCAGCAGCGGCACATGGGCCAGCATCTCATGGTAGATGAACTCATCCGCCTCGGTGGTCTGCACCACCCCATCGAGCACCATCACCCGTCCGAAACGGGGGTTGTGGAAAATCTTCAACTGCTGCTGGCCAGTGCCGTGCTCAAAATAGACCTCACCCACCTCAAAGCCTTGCCAGTAGCTGTCGTAGAGGGTCTCTTCAAAGGTGTGTTGATTGCTCATTGGCCGCAAGCCCCGCGCAGATGCTCATGGATATTGATATGGGTCGGGTTGAAGGTGCGTTTGAACACCTCGATCGACAACTCCGGGCGGGCGTCTCCACACATAAAGACATCGAAGGCTGCATACCCCTTCTCTGGCCAGGTATGGACGCTGATATGGGACTCTGCCAGAACGGCCACTCCGGAGATCCCACCACTGGGGGTGAAGTGATGGAGATGGATATGGAGCAGTGTGGCTCCACATAGATCAACCGCCTCTCGCAAGGTCTGCTCCATCAGGTTCAAATCATCCAGATTCGAGGCCTTCCACAGATCCAGAATCAGGTGAGTGCCGGCAAAGGTGATGCCGTTGCGGGTAATAAAATGGTCGAGCAGATGCTCAGTCTCACCCTGCTGATTGTGGGTGGGCCAGATGGCGGAATTGATCTCCTCTCCGGTTGCAGGGAAAAGATCGGTGCTTTTAAGGTCATACTGACCAATAGAAACGGCTGTCTCCATTGTGCAAGCTCCTCCAAAACAAAGTGCAAATTGTTACTGATGCGAAGCACTTCACAGAGAGGGCAACGCACGGCCTAGAAAAACATAAAACCTTCTATCAAGTCGAAAGGGGGCGCGATTTTCAGTCCAAAATGGATTCTTGTCAACACTTTTTTACAGCCATTTTCCGGAAACTCAAAACCGACGATAGACAGTCTATTGTCTAGTGACAGAGTCTAAACAAGATCCACTTTTGAACCGATTCACAACATAGCAACCAAATTTTCATGGATACGCACTCGACAGTCGTATCCGTTGAAACTCAATCCTGACCAAGGATCGCCATGCCCACTCTAGGGAGCCATAGAGAAAATATCGTAGCCAAAGGGTGCTGATTACCATCTGCATCAAACCAAACAGAAGCGCAATCAACAGCAGCTCATAACGCTGAAAGCTGCCATGGCAACTGCTACAGACGCTTCCCGGAGTAGACCGCTGGTCAGCAACGGCTATATTGATCGAGATCGGCACCGACATGTCCCAGTTTGGGAATATTCAGCAGTTCGCTTCATGGGCAGGCCTCTGTCCCGGTAATAACGAAAGTGCCGGAAAAAGAAAAAGCGGAAAAACGCGCAAAGGGAATCGATCCCTTCGACACTCTTTATGTGAGGTGGCCAATGCCGCCAGTAGAACCACGAGTCAGTTCAAAGTCAAATATCAAGGACTTGTCATACGCAGAGGCCATAAACGGACCATTATCTCGCTGGATGAAGAAGTTATGGGAATTTGGCTATTTGCCTCAACTGGCTCAGCCTCAGACAACGTAAACTGCATCAAACTGCGGCAGGGTAAAGTCCGCCTTCAGATTAATCTGAGGGCAGGGATACCTATGTTTTTGTGGGGGTAATTATTTTCACAGTAAAGATTTAGGGAACCTCTGAATTGTCCCCAAGTAACCTGCCCCGCTCTCTCAATTCCCGGCACCGCGCATACTGCGGAAAGCCAACTTTTCAAAATGGTCGGCAATCTTGCGTACGCAGACCACACACCCCTCCTTCCCCATCAGCAGCTCTGAAAACCTCTTTTTGATGCGATTGCCATATTTGTCAGAGATCTCTACCTGCTGTTCATCAGGCAAAATCTGCGCATCCAGCCTGAACTCTCTGAGTATCTCTCCAAGCTCGGTAAATCTATTCATATCATATCTTGCTGCTACCATTTCTTAACCCTCCTCAACTACGCTTTTACATTACAGAGACCAAAAAACCCCCATAACGAGTTATCTCCACTGACTAAAAGTATCAGACAAACAAAAACTGTCAACTATCTTAAATCTTAAATGATATTGTTGAATAGGCTGACAGCTACGTAACAGCTACACTTAGATAAATTATTAATAGAGTATGGTGGAGTACAAATGCAGGGACAGCTATGGTTGAACCAATTGATGTAGATCAATTAACAAACCATGATACTTGTTGACGTAGCTATTGTTTTTTGAGATAAACACCTTTCACATGTTTTTATGTGGATATAACCAACTATAGTAGTAGGTTATATCTAGGAAAAACCGTACCTGGGGAGGGGACGGTGAACAAACTCTCCCTAAAGATACGGTTCTATAATTTAGAATTAAAACGTAAATAGTGAGGAGAAGTATCTATGGGAATCTCTAGAAGAGAGTTTATCAAATCCAATGCTGTGGCCGCGGCGGCTACTGCTGTTGGTATTAGCGGTATCCCCGTTGTAACCCAGGCAAAAGATGGCTACGATTCTGACGGTATCCGCTGGGACAAGGCCCCATGTCGCTTCTGCGGCACTGGCTGTAGTATTCTGGTTGGTACCAAAAACGGCAAGCTGGTAGCTACGCAGGGTGACCCGGACGCACCAGTCAACAGAGGGTTGAACTGTATCAAGGGGTACTTCCTCTCCAAGATCATGTACGGCAGAGACCGTCTAACCACCCCTCTGTTGCGCCAGACTGATGGCAAGTACGACAAGAATGGTGAGTTTACCCCAGTGAGCTGGGATGATGCATTCGACATCATGGCCAAGAAGTGGAAAACGGCGATGGCCAATGACCACGCTCGTGGTGATGGCAAATCCACTGTTGGAATGTTTGGTTCGGGTCAGTGGACTGTTCTTGAGGGTTATGCTGCATCCAAACTTTACAAGGCTGGTTTCCGTTCAAACAATATTGACCCTAACGCACGCCACTGTATGGCATCTGCGGTAGGTGCATTCATGCGTACCTTCGGCTCCGATGAGCCCATGGGCTGCTATGATGATTTTGAGCATGGTGAGAACTTTGTACTCTGGGGCTCCAATATGTCGGAGATGCACCCCATCCTCTGGTCGCGTATCACTGATACACGCCTGACCAAGAAAAACTCATCGGTACATGTTCTCTCTACCTATACCCACCGTAGCTGTGACCTTGCAGACAATGTACTGATCTTCGAGCCACAAACTGACCTGGTGATTGGTAACTATATTGCAAACCACATTATCCAGAGTGGCGCTGTAGACCATAATTTTGTAAAGAAACATACAAATATACGTCTCGCCAATACCGATATCGGTTATGGGCTGCGCCCAAATGATCCTCGTGAGAAGAGTGCAAAAAACAGCTCTCCACGCAAGGCTCAGGTTGGCTCCAAGCCAATGACCTTTGATGAGTACAAGGCATTTGTTGCCGAGTACACCCTGGAGAAGGCCGTCGAGATGTCTGGTGTCCCTGCAGAGAACCTGAAGGCACTGGCTGATCTCTATGCTGACCCAAGCAAGAAGATCGTCTCTCTCTGGACCATGGGAACCAACCAGCATGTACGTGGTGTCTGGATGAACCACCTGATGTATAACCTGCATCTGCTGACCGGCAAGATCTCCGAGCCTGGCAATGGGCCATTCTCTCTGACTGGACAGCCTTCTGCCTGTGGTACCGCACGTGAGGTTGGAACCTTCGCCCACCGTCTGCCTGCAGACCTGGTGGTGATGAAGAAACCACACCGTGACTTTACCGAGAAGACCTGGAAGATTCCTGCAGGAACTATCCCTGGCAAACCTGGATACCATGCGGTACTACAAAATCGCAAACTCAAGGATGGCAAGCTGAATGCCTACTGGGTAATGTGTAACAACAACGTTCAGGCGGCACCAAATCTTAATGATGAGACCATGCCTGGGTATCGTAATCCAAAGAACTTTATTGTCACCTCGGATCCATACCCAACTATTACCGCAATGGCATCTGACCTGATCCTTCCTACTGCAATGTGGATTGAGAAGGAGGGTGTATATGGTAATGCAGAGCGTCGCTCTCAGGCGTGGCGTCAGCAGGTTCCACCTGTAGAGGGTGCCAAGTCAGATCTCTGGCAGTTGATGGAGTTCTCCAAGCACTTCACTACCGAAGAGGCGTGGGGAGAGGCGCACGTTGCGGCCAACCCAGAGTTCAAGGGCAAGACCCTGTTTGATGTGCTCTATGGTAATGGACAGGTCAACAAGTATGGCCTGGAGGATCTGGAGAGAGGGTTTGATAACGAAGAGGCGTTCCACTTCGGTTTCTACCCACAGAAGGGGCTCTATGAAGAGTATCGCCTGTTTGGTCTAAATGGCCCAAAGAAGGGGCATGAGCTTGGTGAATATACCCAGTATCACAAGACGCGCGGCATGCGCTGGCCGGTAATCGATGGCAAGGAGACCCTTTGGCGCTATCGTGAAGGGTTTGACCCACTGGTTAGAAAGTCAAACCCAACGGTTGCCAAGGGTGATGTCTACTTCTATGGAAAACCGGATGGCAAGGCCAACATCTTCTGTTGCCCTTACGAGCCACCTGCGGAGTCTCCGGATGCAGAGTTCCCACTGTGGATGACTACTGGTCGTGTACTCGAGCACTGGCACTCTGGCTCAATGACTCAGCGTGTTCCTGAGCTCTACCGTGCAGTACCTGATGCATTGATCTATATGCATCCAAAGGATGCCAAGGCGGCAGGACTACATGATGGTGCAGCAGCAATGGTTACATCCCGTCGCGGCAGCATGAAAGCGCGCGTCTCCACTCGAGGACGTAACAAGATGCCAGAGGGGCTGATATTTGTTCCATGGTTTGATGCGCGTCGTCTGGTAAACAAGCTGGTTCTTGATGCAACCGACCCTCTCTCCAAAGAGACGGACTTTAAGAAGACCGCTGTTAAAGTGACTAAGGCCTAAGGAGGAGATACCAATGAAAAAGCGTAATATCATGATGTTTGTATTGGGTGCTTCTCTGGCTGCACTGCTAGGTGGAAGTTCTGTTGTTGTGGCTGGCGATGTCACCTCCCTGCGTGGAGGCAGTGATATCAATGCCGATTCGGCAATTCCTACCAGGAAAAACCGCTTTAAGGATGCTGATCCTTTTGCACGAACCTGGAAAGAGCAGCCCCCGGTAATGCCTCACAAAGACTATTCAATCTCTGTAAAAGAGAACGAGTGTATGGATTGTCATAGTGATGCGAACTACAAAGAGGAGGAGGCCACCAAGATTGGCCGTAGCCACTATGTAGATCGTGCCGGCAACACTCTTAACCACCTCTCTGGAGCAAGATTCTTCTGTAATCAGTGTCATGCCCCTCAATACCGGGTGGATCCGCTGGTTGTAAATGAATTCTCAACCAGTGCAAGACGCTAATGGCTAGAGAGTAGCTATTGAGTAGAAATAGCCGCTTGGATCTTGCATGATCCAAGCGGTTTTTTTATGCTGACGGTATAATCAGGATAAACTAAACATATAAAACAAGGGAAAGGAGGCAGATAGTGGAAGATACAGTTATACAAATTTCGGGAGTTGCAATCAGACTCAGACCAGAGATGATGGAGTCGGTTAAATCACAACTCAACGCCATTGATGGTCTGGAGATTCATGCCGAGGATGCTGCAGGAAAACTTGCCATCACTCTGGAGGGGCGTGACGCCAATACCATGACAGATAGCATCACCGAAATTGAGTCAATTGATGGTGTTATTATTGTTAACCCTGTATATATTCACGATGAGACGGAGATTGCAGAGGCCTCTTAACCGAACCTGAGCCAGCCATGAGCAAGAAGAAGGTAGACCGCAGGCAGTTCCTCACCGACAGTGGAAAGATGGTTGGTGGGCTCTCTGTTGCTGGTGCTACGATTGGCCTGTTCGGCAAGCAGGCGAGCTCAATGCCGGCCTATGCGCTGCGTCCACCTGGTGCACTTCCCGAGAATGAGTTTCTGGGCTCCTGTATCCGCTGTGGTCTCTGTGTTCAGGATTGTCCCTATGAGATCCTCCATCTGGCAGAGCTACAGGAAGAGGTGGCTCTAGGTACTCCATACTTTATCGCTCGCGACAAGCCGTGCGAGATGTGCGAGGAGATCTACTGCATCCAGAATTGTCCTACCGGGGCACTGGATAGAGGCCTGGCTGATATCAATACCTCGCGCATGGGGGTTGCAGTTCTGGTTGATCAAGAGACCTGTCTGAACCTGCTGGGGCTGCGTTGCGATATCTGTTACCGAGTCTGTCCGGTTCTTGATGAGGCGATATCACTGGAACGCTTTCACAATGCCCGCACCAAGCGTCACACAATCTTCGTGCCGACTGTACACTCCGATGCCTGCACCGGTTGTGGCAAGTGTGAATATGCATGTCCTCTACCTGTTGCAGCAATCAAGGTGCTGCCGGAAAATATAGCCAAGGGACAACTTGGCGAGCATTATCGTTTAGGCTGGAGAGAGAAGGAGCAGGCCGGAGAGTCTCTGGTGACCCCGGACATAGAGCATCAATACAACCTGCCTGAGGGATTCCAATATGACCTCGAGGGCGAGGGGTTGATTGCACCTGAGGAGGGACCAAACCTTCTTGATCTTAATATTCCGGGAATGCCAAAATTCTCGATTCCCGCCCCCAAAACAACCAAAAAATAGGTTACTGAACCATGAAAACTGTTATTGCGATAATCTGTTCGCTATTTGTCTACCAATCTGCCTATGCCAATGATGCGTCCATATCGGATCGGGTCACTGCGCTGGAGAATCGTATCAGTGAGCTGGAGGATCAGCTCAGGGATAGTATCGGTAAAAATCGCTGGAAGGATGATGTTCTGTGGCAACGGGTCAAAAAGGATATGACATCCCGCTCAATAAAGAGCCTGCTGGGCAAGCCCGGGCGAATTGAGGAGTCGATCTTCACCACCTGGTACTACCATCCAACCTCCAAGCTATATGCTTTTGTCTGGTTTGATGAGGACAAGGTTCTGGGGTGGAAGGGGCCTGAGTAAGTTTTACCCAATCCAGATGGTTTTGGCGTTCACAAACTCATGCATTCCAAGTTTGGATAACTCTCGTCCGTAACCGGAATTTTTGATTCCTCCAAAGGGGAGACGCGGATCACTTTTGACGATCCCGTTTACAAAGGTGGCACCTGATTGAATCTTGCGGGCCACGCGCTCACCACGCTCCAGATCTTCGGTCCAGACGCTCCCTCCAAGCCCAAATGGGCTGTCGTTGGCAATACGGACTGCATCGGTCTCATCTGTGGCACGAATCACAATCGCCACCGGCCCGAAGAACTCTTCACTGTAAGCCGCCATTCCAGGTTTTACATGGTCGAGAATTGAGGGGGCATAACCGGCATGGGTTATATCTGATGGGCTACATCCGGTCAACGGCTCCGCCCCCGCCTCGATACTTCTCTGTACCTGCTGATCAAGCTCATCACGCAGATCTGTTCTCGCCATTGGTGCCAGTGTGGTGGCTGGATCCATTGGGTCGCCCAACTGCAACTCCTCCACGGCCTGTTTGAACCGAGAGACAAACTGGTCGGCAACAGCCTCAACCACAATAAACCGTTTGGCTGCAATACAGCTCTGTCCACTATTAAGGTAACGAGAGGCTACTGCTACCTTTACCGCCGCATCCAGATCACAATCCTCCAACACAATGAATGCATCGGACCCCCCAAGCTCGAGCACGCTCTTTTTGAGGCTTGCCCCTGCTGTTGCAGCTACCTGTCGCCCCGCCGGCTCACTCCCTGTAAGGGTGACAGCGTGAACACGATCATCCTCGATGATTTTTGCCACCTGGGAGGCACGAATCATCAATGAGGTGAATACCCCCTGTGGCGCACCGGCCTCTCTGAACACCTCCTCAATGGCATGTGCAGAGCCGGGTACGTTGGATGCGTGCTTGAGCAGACCGGTATTACCGGCAACCAGTGCGGGGGCGGCAAAACGGAAAACCTGCCAGAGCGGGAAATTCCAGGGCATTACTGCCAATACCGTCCCCAATGGCTGGTGCGCAACCAGGCTTTTGCCAGCATCGCTTGCGATGATCTCATCCGCCAGAAAACCTGGCCCTTCATCTGCATAGTAGTCACATACCCAGGCACACTTCTCTACCTCAGCCTCGGACTCAGTTATCAGCTTGCCCATCTCTTTGGTTAGCATCTCTGCAAGTTCTCGCTTGCGCCTGCGCAACAGCTCTCCAGCCTTGCGCACAATGGCACAACGTTGCTCCAGGGGGGTGGACTGCCAGACTGGTGCTGCGGATGCGGCCTGAGCCAGTGCAGACTCTATCTGCTGTTCATCCCAATTCGGGATCTGCTCAATCACCTCGCCGCTGTATGGATTGATGGATTCAAAACTCATTGCTACCCCCTCTCTTAGTCGTTTTCTGTCTATTGGTCAGTGAGACATTCTGCCCTGACGGGCAATCTTTTCCCTGAGAACAGCCTTGACAGGATGATGATGAGCCATCTCTGCCCAGACCGAGGGCACGTCTTGAATATCGCCACAAGTAGCGCAGGGCAAAGATCAGGATTACCCCCAGCACCATGATCTCTATTGTGGTCAACTCACTCATAAAAAGTACCCCGCAACCCTTACCACAACCCATGCCAGAACCCATGCGATACCTAATCCCAGTCCAATGGAGAACGTGGTCCAGCCAACTGACTGGGTCTCTCTTTTTATAACCGCAATGGTTGCAAGGCATGGCATATAGAGGAGGGTAAAGACCATAAACGCAAGTGCCACCTCCGGAGCCATGCTCCCAGCCATCGCCTCACGCAGACTCATACTCTCCTCATCCACCTCATCACCTGTGTTGTAGAGGACTCCAAATGTAGAGACCACGATCTCCTTGGCCACAAATCCGGTCAGGAGGGCGATACTCCCCTTCCAGTCAAACCCCAGGGGCTCAAATATGGGCTGGATTGTTCTCCCAATCTGCCCCAGATAGCGCCTCTCCTGCTCCTCAGCCGCCTGCCTGTTTGCAAGCTCGGAAAGTGCCTGCTCTCTTGCCTGCCCCGCATCCATCTGCTGCTCTATACGGTGCTGCTCTGCGCCATAGTCCACGCTCAACTCAACGTTTTGAGGAAAGGCCTGCAGGAACCAGATAATGATAGAGCCCACCAGAATGATACCGCTCACCTTTTTTAGAAACTCTACCGCCTTCTCCCACATGTGGATCACAACCGAGCGGGCTGCCGGCAGGCGATATGGTGGCAGCTCCATTACAAACGGATCAGAGAGGCCTTGAAACATGGTCTTTTTCATCATCCAGGCGGCACCCATGGCTACCAGAATGCCCGCCAGGTAGAGCGCAAAGACTACTGTGCCTGCATACTCTGCAAAGAAGATTCCGGCCAACAGTACATAGACCGGCAGACGGGCCGAGCAGCTCATAAAAGGGTTGATGAGGATGGTGAGCAGCCTGTCCCTGGGGTTCTCGATGGTACGGGTCGCCATAATAGCCGGCACGTTACAACCAAACCCCATAAGCAGGGGGATAAAGGCTTTGCCATGGAGACCGATACCGTGCATAAAGCGGTCCATCAGAAAGGCGGCTCGTGCCATATATCCGGTATTCTCAAAGAATGAGATAAACAGGAATAACAGCACAATATTGGGGAGGAAGATGATGATGCCACCAACCCCGCCAATAATTCCATCCACCAGCAGATTGCGGATCAACCCCTCCGGCATTAGCTCTGTGGTTGTATCAGAGAGCCAGCCCACTCCGGAATCAATCCAGTCCATCGGGTATTGGCCAACGGTAAACGTGGTCTGAAACATCAGCCACATAAAGAAGAGAAATAGTGGCAGCCCCAGTGCTCGATTCAGCAGCACCTGGTCAATCCTGCGGGTCATGTTTTGGGCACGTACCGGTTTTGACTGCTGCATGGTCTCCTGCACCAGACCGTGAATAAATCCGTAACGGCCATCAGCCAACAGGGTTGGGGAGTCTTCGCCATGACTATCTTCAAGTTCTGTCTGCTCGCTCTTTGCTGCTGCAATCAGGTCTGCATGGTCATGCTCCTGTGCCAGCACATCGGAGTCCCCCTCCAGAAGCTTGAGTGCCAGCCAGCGAGAGCGCTCCTCCTCAATCTGTCCGGGGTGGAGTTTTGCGATATGTTCCTGGGTACGCTCAATCGCCTCTTCCACATGAGAGTCGTATGGAACCCTGATCTGACGAGAGCTGAACCCATCTTCTGCAATAGCTACTATCGCATCCAGCAGCTTCTCCTTGCCCTCGCCTGTACGTCCAACAGTCTCTACTGTTGGTGCCCCGAGAAGCTGAGAGAAGGTGGCTGTATCGATCTCCATCCCCTTGGCCCTAACCTCATCAATCATATTTAGATTGATAATACGGGGCAGGTCCATCTCGATCAGCTGGGTGGTGAGAAACAGGTTCCTCTCCAGATTTCCGGCATCTACAACATCAACCACCAGATCAGGTGACTCATTAAGGATATACTCACGAGCCACCTTCTCCTCTACTGTTTTTGAGGAGAGTGAGTAGGTTCCGGGTAGATCGATAACATTTATGGTCCACCCCTTGTGGTGTACAGTTCCCTCTTTACGGGTAACTGTTACCCCGCTGAAGTTTCCCACCCGTTGACGCGCGCCCGTCAGGTGGTTAAAGATTGTGGTCTTTCCACAGTTGGGATTTCCTGCAAGGGCTACATTGATGATCTTGTCTGTCTGACCCATGGTCATAACCCCTTATCAATATTGACAAGGATCTGATCTGCCTCTGCATTACGCAGACTTACCTGATATCCACGAATTGTATAGGAGCGTGGATCCCCAAACGGGGCGGTGGAATCAACCCCAATCGTGGAGCCTTTTAGAAAACCCATCTCTGTCAGACGTTGGCGGAGGCGGTTTTCTCCATTAATGCCAATAATGGTGCCCTCCTCTCCAGGCTTTAGTGATGCCAGTGTTGCTTCCATGATGGTCCGGGTTTATTGATGTGTTTGAGAATTATTACTATTTGCAAATAATATCACAAAAAGTATGGCAATACAAAAAGTGGATGCCTCTCCGGCACCGATCAGGCAGTCCGGTATCCCAGCCTCTCCTCGAGATCAACCTCACGAATACAGGATTCACAATAGGCAAAGATATCCGACTCTTCCGATTGCAGACAGTCGTGGATGGTATCCAGATTTTCCAGCACCTCCGCACGAAACTGCTCCCGATCAATCTCGGAACCATCTTTCATCCACCACCTTCTGATCAGAGATACAAAGACAGAGATTACACGCTGAATGTCACCCATCGACTCAAGTATCTGGCTCTTGCGACCAGCAACACAGTTCTGGTCGATAATCATCTGCGAGAACACTCTGTCCTCCAGGGTGAAATGTGCGAAAAGGAGTTTGGAGAACTCCTCAAGTTGCTGGATTATTTCAACTGGATCAAATCCAGACTCACTGTTTAGCTGTGCAACAAACTGATCAATCTGCCCGTTGATCTGTTGGTGTTGCAGTTCCAGTTCCTCATATATCCCCATACCATCTTATAAAGCAATTTTTGTACCACTTCTGGCATCAGTATGAAAAATTGGTATCTTACTGATTTATATATATTAAATAGTTTTATGACAACCCTGATGACTCGATATGGTTAACCTATATCATTCAATTTTTTAACCTTTACATTGAATGCATTGAACGTTTCGTTCAACCAAGCTCTTTTCGGAAACGGTCCAGAGTTGAGCGATATGCTTCGGCATCACCAAAATCGCTATAACGCCAATACCGTGGATGAGGATGCTGAACTCTTCTGGCATGTTTTATGGGGCACCAGTACTGTTCTGTACGACTTGCCACCTCGCTAATATATGATGCCAACCCATTGGCATAACTACAGTAGTAGCAATTTATCTTCTCTATGGCATTCAGGTATGCAAGATGTCCACGATCCATCAACCAGTAGTCACGGCGTCTAACCCGGCCCATACCCCAGAGGGTAAAACAGATCCATTGATAGATGGTGACCGAGATATCAACAATCAACAGAGGGAGTGCCAGCCCGTAGATAACAGGAACCGAGAGCAGTGTTCTTAATTTTGCCCTGCGGATAAACTGAAACAGCCCAACCTTTAGCTGACGCTGCGACTCTGTCATCTCGCGCTCGAAGTGAATTCTCTTCTCTTCAAGCCTGTACCTGAATTCGGTCTGCTTCTCTTCCAGATCACGCTCCAGCTCCTGCTCCAGGTCTACAACCTTGTCCATCAGCTGAATAATCTTGTCATGCATTACTATCTCCTCTCCACTCTATCTGAAATTTGCCATCTGTACGGGAAGGCGCCTGCTGCCCCAGCTACCGGCTTCTCCTTCAAAACCTCCGGCACAACGTGTTCTACATTTTTTACCCCTGCCACTCTCGGTAAGGTTCCACTCTGAAAGCTCATACCAATCCCTGCCAATCAAGAGCTCGCCACAGTGGTGACAGTATGTGCTCTCTCCAGCCTTGTCATGCACGTTGCCGGTATAGGCGTGGTAGATACCATTCCTTTTGGCGATATCACGTGCATGAGTCAATGTCTCTTGCGGGGTAGAGGGTATATCTATCATCTTGTAGTCGGGGTGGAAGGCAGTAAAGTGGATCGGAACCTCTGGCCCCAGATTGTCGACAATCCACTTTGTCATCGCATCCAGCTCTTCAGCAGAGTCATTCTGTCCCGGAATCAGCAGTGTTGTCAGCTCAAACCAGACTGTGGTCTTCTCCTTGAGATAGAGCAGGGTATCCAGTACCGGTTGCAGTGATCCACTGCAGAGCTTGTGGTAAAAATCATCAGAAAACCCCTTGAGGTCGATATTCGCTGCATCCATCTCCTGGAAGAACTCCTCCCTGGCTGCACCGTGAATGTATCCCGCAGTAACTGCAACCGAGCGCACCCCTTTTTTCCTGCAGGCCATGGCCACATCTACCGCATACTCCATAAAGATAACCGGATCATTGTAGGTATAGGCAACACTCTTGCATCCCAACTCGCTGGCAGCTCTTGCGATCATCTCTGGTGAGGCAAAGTCCTGTAGCCTGTCCATCTTTCGTGCTTTGCTCATATCCCAATTTTGACAAAACTTACAGGTCAGGTTGCAACCTGCAGTACCAAAAGAGAGTATTGCGCTGCCCGGCAGAAAGTGGTTGAGCGGTTTCTTCTCTATCGGATCAATCACAAAACCACTGGAACGGCCATAGGTTGTCAGAACTACAGCTCCGCCCTTTGCCATCCTTACAAAACAGAGTCCACGCTGACCATCCCT
The DNA here is from genome assembly GCA_014384675.1 of Candidatus Thiopontia autotrophica. Classification (NCBI taxonomy): domain Bacteria; kingdom Pseudomonadati; phylum Pseudomonadota; class Gammaproteobacteria; genus Candidatus Thiopontia; species Candidatus Thiopontia autotrophica. Next base: position 120,639 of record JACNFK010000034.1, read on the forward strand.
CAACTTGCACTCTCGCGGACAGAGATCACACTGCACTCTGCCATCACTCAACTGATGCCAGTATGTTGTTGGATAGTCATCTATTGCTACTTCGCTTATCTTCTTGTCACTCATCAAGTTTGCCGTTTTCAGATTTTCAACTACTATTAGTCACTGCGAACACATTGATATAGTGACTATAGACGAGGAGAGGAGTATCTACCAGTGATCAGAGAACCTGCTGTTGCCGGCACCTTCTATCCTGCAGACCCTGTGGAGTTGAGCCACATGGTGAGAGGGTTTATTGATGCTGGACAATCATCAACCACTATTCCGAAGGCAATTATCGCCCCTCATGCCGGTTACATATACTCCGGGCCTGTTGCCGGATCTGCCTATCGTGCATTAAGCCCTCTTAAGGGGGTAGTGGAGAGGGTTGTCCTTCTTGGCCCCTCCCACCACCTTGCCTTTAACGGGCTGGCTGCATCGGGTGCAGATTTTTATGCCTCACCACTTGGATTGGTTCCGCTGGACAGAGACGCCCTGCAACAGGTGATTGAGTTGCCACAGGTTAAGATGATTGACGAGGCGCACCAACCGGAACACAGCCTGGAGGTACATATACCCTTTCTACAGGAGGTTCTTGGTGATTTTTCACTACTCCCTCTGGTGGTTGGCAACGCCAGCCCAACAGATGTTGCCGAGGTGTTGGAGGCCCTCTGGGGAGGCCCAGAAACAGTGATTATAATCAGCTCCGATCTTAGCCACTATCAGCCCTATGAGATTGCCCAGCAGCTGGACAGCAAGACCTCACAAGCCATTGAGGATCTTGATGACAGTGCAATCAACCACGATGACGCCTGTGGACGGATGCCAATTAACGGATTACTTTATCTGGCAAGGAAGAGAGGCCTTCAGGGTGCAGCCATTGATCTGAGAAACTCGGGAGATACTGCTGGTGACAAGAGTCGTGTGGTTGGATACGGTGCATATCTTTTTTCGGCACAGTCGACATGAACCAAACCTCTAAAGAGAACCGCAGGATCATGCTGGAGCTTGCCCACTCCTCAATCCAGTATGGAGTTGACCATGGAAGAGTCTCAACTGTTAAGCTGGAAGAGCTACCACCCCAACTACAGGAGTTGGGAGCATGTTTTGTGACTCTGGAGATAGAGAGCCAGCTACGCGGCTGCATAGGGTCACTCGAGGCATATCAACCTTTGGCTGAGGATCTGGTTAAAAACAGTTTTGCCGCAGCATTCCAGGATCCACGTTTTCCACCTCTGGGAGCCGAGGAGTTTATCAGGACAGCCATAAAGATATCTCTGCTCACTCCCGCCTCCCCAATAAACTTCAAATCCGAAGATGACCTGATCAGACAGATCAGACCCGGTATAGATGGACTTATTCTCTCTGATAGAGGGTATCGCGGTACCTTTCTCCCTTCCGTCTGGGAACAGTTGCCCTCTCCTGAACTTTTTGTCCAGCACCTAAAACAGAAGGCTGGACTGCCAGCCAATTACTGGACCGATACTATTAAGGTCGAACGTTATCAGACCGAGTTAATTACTTAAAAAGCTTAAAGAGATAATTCCCGTCTGCGCGCGGGTAACTAATTCAGGCTTCTTGATGAAAAGTTGACACAGCACCCCTTCAACTTGATAATCACCCACTTAACTATTCCGAGGAGGGGAATGTGTCAAATTTATCAACTCGTATTCAACGTATCTCTCTGGCAATTCTGCTGGGGCTATTCACTATCACCACCCACGCTTCTGTATCAGATGGCTCATCTGCCCAGACATCCAACAAGGCGGAGAGCCAAAAGGTTGCCAAGAAGCTTATTCCCAATAAAAAGTGTAACAAGTGTCACGCTGATGAGGATGAGAAGACGTATATTCTGGGTGAAGATGAGGAGGGACCAGAGGTATTCATCTATGTTGATCCTGATAAATTTGAGGGCAGTGTTCATGGAAAACAGAACTGTGTAGGCTGCCATACCAATATCACCCTGAAAAAAGGTGAGCATGAGGAGGAGCTGCCAATAACAGTGGGCTGTATTCAGTGCCACACCGAGACTATGGAAGAGCAGGAGAATGAGGCTGATCCAAAGTACAAACGACTAAATGTGGTACTGGAGCAGATTGATAGTTACATGCACTCTGTTCACGCCCAACCAAATATTGCCGATCAATCCAGGACAAATGCCACCTGTCACGACTGCCACGATGCCCATAACATTGGTACCCTTGGCAGTGAGGCACGTGCCGACCACCGCCTAAATAATCCAGAGGTGTGCGGCCGATGTCATGAGGAGCAGAAAGATGCTTACATGACCTCCATTCACGGCAAGGAGGTGGTGGAAAACCGGAACAGTGATGCAGCTGTATGCTCCGACTGTCATACCACCCACAACATAGAATCACCTGACAAGGACTCCATGAAGCTGGCAATTACCCAGAACTGCGGTAGCTGTCACGAGGAGTCACTGAACACATATGTCTCCTCCTACCACGGACAGGTCAACCGACTTGGTTACACCAATACTGCAAAATGTTTTGACTGCCATGGCAGCCATGCATTGAAAGAGGTTGATGACCCAACCTCAATGGTTCATCTCGACAACCGCCTGGAGACCTGTAACAAGTGTCATGAGGATGCTCCTGATGGATTCCTGGGCTTCTATGCTCACGGTAATGCGGATGACTACGAGCGTTATCCTGATATCTATATCGTCACCAAATTCATGAACTGGCTCATTATTGGTGTATTCCTCTTCTTCTGGACCCATGTGATTCTCTGGTTCTACCGAGAGTACAGTGACCGCAGAAAGGGCAAGGGGTATAAGCCGCCACCTCAAGCACTGATTGCTGCCAAGGGACAGGTCTACTTCCGTCGCTTCACTCTGCCGTGGCGAATCATCCATCTACTATTTGCTCTTAGTACGATGACTCTGGCACTGACCGGATCCACACTGCTATTCTCACATACAGATTGGGCCCCAGTCGTTATAAGTATGCTGGGAGGGCCAGAGGTTGAGGCTATCATCCACCGTACCGCAGCAGTCACCTGGCTGTCGGTATTTATGGCCCACTTCACTTTTGTTGTCTATAACATCTTCAGTAATCGCAAGTCGTTCCGCTGGTTTGGGCCTACTTCCATGATTCCAAACTGGCAGGATTTGCGTGACGTTACTGCAATGTTCCGCTGGTTCTTCGGCATGGCAGAGAGGCCTAACTTCGATCGCTGGTCCTACTGGCAGAAATTTGATTACTGGGCTCCGTTCTGGGGTGCTGCCATCATCGGGTTTAGCGGCATAATGCTCTTTGCACCAAAACTGACCGCAATCATTCTGCCCGGATATGTCTTCAATATAGCTACCATTATCCATGCTGAAGAGGCGCTACTGGCAACCATCTTCCTGTTCACAGTGCACTTCTTCAACGTCCACTTCCGTCCAGACAAGTTCCCAATGAGTACCACCATCTTTACCGGACTGGTGCCACTTGATGAGTACAAACATGAACACAAGCTGGAGTACGAACGCCTTAAGGCAAGCGGCGAACTGGAAAAACATCTTGTGAAACGTATGCCCAAGGGTATACAGGCAGGTTCCAACCTGCTTGGAGCGATCCTGATATTCTTCGGTCTAACTCTGTTGACCCTGGTAATTATTGGTTATCTCAGCATGCACTAGAGGTAACTGGCAGACAGCAAAAAACCTCTCACCCATCCAGGTGAGAGGTTTTTTCTTTTTGGTTACTGTCTACTGAACCCTGCAGATAAGAGCAGAGACAAACATGGAGTCTGGACGTGAATATGGATCCATCCATCCATAATTCTTGCTATGGGTGGCACGACCAGTCTGCACATTCATGTTGAAGGTATGGACCGGATCCTTGCAGGTCAACACCGGGCTGTTGTTCCTGAATCCGCAGGTATATTTATCAGCAAATCCCAACATTTTCGGCAGCACCAGCTGATCACCCTTCTGCTCAATGATGTACTGCATCATAAAGAAGCTGGCATCCCGATAGGTGTCGGTATCACTATTCCAACGAACCCCGGCACTGGCTACATCAACACAGTGCCACTTCTGGCTCTGCTCTGCATCCTCTGCGACATCTGCAGCAACTGCCATTGTTGATAAAATTACTGCGGAAATTGCAACTGCTTTTGTTATGTGTGCTGTTTTCATCTGTTACTCCCCTCTTTTGGGTTGTCCGTTACTGGTGCCGCAGGTGCTGGGGGCCTCTTTTGCACTCTGGGAGCTCGTGGCCAACCATACTGTGGTGGCGGCATATAACGTGGCGCATATCCTCTGGGGGCATACGGCTGCGTATATGGGTTGGGATAACCCCAGTATGCTGGAGGTGGGGTCTTGCGAAAACCCCAGGACGGGCCTGAATTGCGTGAACCACTCCCCCAAGAGAACCCGGAACCTGTCCCGGTACTACCGGTATCAAATGAGTTATCTGGGGTCTCCCAATTCATTTTGGAGCCTCCCATATCGAGATCACTGCCCTTGTCAAAATCCATACCCTCGTTGAAGCTGTCACCAAAATCAAACCCGAATGGGGACGCGGCTCCTGTATAGAGAATAATTACCCCCGCAAACACGGTGGAGAGTGATTTTTTTACCGCTGATTGAATAGAACTGTTCATTTTCTTGTGCCTCATGATTGTCTGCAACTTGTGTAACCTCTATTAGTTACCACTAACTATCCGCAATAAATCCCCATGAGACAAGTAATTACTTGGATGAATTTGACTGAAATCAAGCCATCAAACAAACATTACCAATAAAAATAAGCTGTTAAAGACAACACAAACACCCCGACCAGGTTGATTACGAAGCCTATTCTGGCCATCTCTCTAATCTTTATTACCCCGCTCGACATGACAATGGCATTGGGAGGAGTTGCGATTGGCAGCATAAAGGCGTAACTGGCAGCAATGGTTGCCACCATTAGCACAATCTGTTCGTTAAGGGCTGTCTGCTGAGAAAATGTATGAAATATAGGCAATACAATCGAAATAAGGGCTGTATTGCTGGTTATCTCTGTTGAGAAACTTACAAAGAGCGCGATCACAAATATAAGCGCCCAGAATGGAAGTGCCTCCATCCCCAACAGATAACCGGTGATCTCATTCACAATACCGGAGTACATAAAGGCGTTAGCGATGGAGAAACCGGCACCAAAGAGGAAGATAATCTCAAGCGGCACCTTTTTGATGTCACTCCATTGAAGAAACCCAATCCCGGGGGCAAACATCAGCACCCCAAAGCCCAACAACAACATCTTTTCATTCAACCCCAGACCACTATGAAACGGCTCAATTGGTGAGTTTATAATCAGCAACACAATGAGAGCATAAAGAGTTGATGCCAGGCGACGCTGACTTTTATTGAGCGGGGCAATCTCATCATCTCTACGGCTCTCTACATGCTCACCCTCCAGACCAATTGACAACAGTGCAGGAACAATCAACAGCATCATAAAGACCACAGGAGATGTATACGTCATCCACTCCATAAAGGTTGGAGCTGCCATCCCTATATCCTCAAGATACCCCATCAGAATCAGGTTTGGAGGAGTACCAATTGGGGTCAACACCCCGCCAATGCTTGCCCCATATGCAGTTGCTATAAGAAACCTGATCTTGAGCCTGATGTTCTCGGTCAGATATAGCGCAATTGGCAACAGCATCAGAGTAATTGTTGTATTGGATAGAAATGAGCTTAATAGCGCTGCCGTTATTGCCAGTGAATAGATCATCCCCCGTGCACTATTGGGGAATATCCTCAGCATACGATGGGCAATAACCTTGTGTAGACCACTCTCCTTGATTGCAATCGCAATCATGAAACCACCCAGAAAGAGAAATATTACCGGTTTTGCATAATTGGCAGTTACTGCCTTGAATTCAAGTATTTCAAACAGCGGGAAGAGCAGCAGAGGGAGAAGTGACACCACCCCAAGCGGCAGCCCCTCATTGGTCCAGAGGATAACCAGAAAAGAGACTACTCCGATCAACAGCGCATGCTGCGGAAGAAAAAATGCCGTTGCCACCCAGCCAACCGCGAGACTACCCGCCAGGGCCGTAATAATCTTAATCATTCAATAACCGAGCCTTCACAACAACCAACCATACCAGAGAATCCATTTAATCAGACTGAAACAATTTGAAATAATTGGAAATAAGGCGGAAATCGTGGTGGTCTACAATCTAACCAGTATAAAGTTATTAAACTACTTAATAAACGGAGTTTATCATGCATAATATAGTAAAAAACAGATTCCATACCATAATGGACCCGATCGGCGAAAAGGTCGTCTATGCCGTTGCAGTTCTCATGTTTACCATGTTTGCCGTACTTGCCATACAGCCAGTGATGATTCTTGGCATGCTACTGTGGTGATCACAGAGCGGTCAGGTAGCCACGGGTAGACTTGATCGGCTACGCTGAGGCGGCTCTGCCGCCCACTACCGTAATCGGCTCTAGCCGATTTGGTCGGTAGTTTTAGACAACAAAATCAATGCAACCAACCATGATTCTGTGGATTGTATGGTAGCCATGGGTAGACTTGATCAGCTATGCTGAGGCGGCTCTGCCGCCCACTACCGTAATCGGCTCTAGCCGATTTGGTCGGTAGTTTTAGACAACAAAATCAATGCAACCAACCATGATTCTGTGGATTGTATGGTAGCCATGGGTAGACTTGAACTACCGACCTCAGCATTATGAGTGCTGCGCTCTAACCAGCTGAGCTACATGGCCATAAAAGAGGGCGCATTATATAGAAACGCCGCCTCTTCGACAACAGTTTCAGACATTGAAACGGAAGTGGATCACATCCCCATCCTGCACAATGTACTCTTTCCCCTCCAGGCGAAGACGACCGGCCTCCTTGGCACCCTGCTCTCCGTTATGAGTGATGAAGTCATCGTATGCTGTAACTTCTGCACGAATAAATCCACGCTCAAAATCGGTATGTATCTTCCCTGCCGCCTGTGGTGCAGTGGAGTTTTTCTCGTAGGTCCAGGCTCGCACCTCTTTTACCCCGGCAGTGAAGTATGTCTCCAGACCCAGCAGTTGGTATCCGGCACGAATAACACGATTCAGTCCTGGCTCATCCAGCCCCATCTCCTGCAGGAATTCGGCCCTCTCTTCATCATCAAGCTCTGATAACTCAGCCTCAATTGAGGCACATACAGGAACTATCTCAGCACCTTCACTCTCTGCAATTTCACGCACCTTATCAAGGTATGGATTGTTCTCAAATCCATCTTCTGCAACATTGGCGATATACATAGTTGGTTTGATAGTTAACAGATGAAGTTCATGGAGGCCATCCAGATCATCTTCATTCAACTGCATGGAGCGTACCGGATCTCCACCGTCCAGATGGTCTCTAACGCTATCCAGAAACTCTTTTCTTGCGAGCGCATCCTTGTTTCCTGAACGGGCAGTTTTTTCAACCCGGGCAATTGCCTTTTCAACAGTCTCAAGATCTGCCAGCGCCAACTCTGTATTGATTATCTCAATATCATTTGCTGGATCAATCGTTCCTGATACGTGGATGACATTTTCATCCTGAAAGCAACGCACAACATGGCCAATAGCATCTGTCTCACGAATATTTGCAAGAAATTTATTACCCAGACCCTCTCCTTTTGATGCTCCAGCCACCAGACCAGCAATATCTACAAACTCCATGGTGGTGGGGATTACCTTCTCCGGATTTACGATACTCTCGAGCGCATCAAGTCGTGCATCAGGCATTGGAACCATTCCCACATTTGGATCTATGGTACAGAATGGATAGTTTTCGGCATCAATACCGGATTGGGTCAGCGCATTAAAGAGGGTCGATTTGCCCACATTTGGCAGACCGACTATTCCACATTTGAATCCCATAATTTTATACCTGTTGACTCTTGTCTGTTATACCTTGCCACGACCATGCAGCCTGTTCATGGCCTTTGCCATTTCACCACCGACAATTTTATCCAGCATCAGTTCTGTATCGTCCAGGGCATCATCAATCATCTGTCGTGACAACTTACCTGGATTGCCCAATACATAATCCGTTACTGGACCGGGGTGGTCAGGTCTCCCTATTCCAACTCTAAGGCGGATAAACTCTTTCCCCATATGGGCAATAATATCCCGCAGACCATTATGGCCGGCATGGCCACCGCCTTGCTTTATGCGCAACTGCCCCGGAGGTAGATCGAGCTCATCATGTGCAACCAGCACTGACTCTACCGGAATTTTATAGTACCCAGCCAGAGCAGAGACTGCTTGCCCGCTCCGATTCATGAAAGTTGTCGGCTTTAATAACCATATCTGCTTACCATCAATGGCAATCCTGGCAACCTCGCCATGAAGTTTGGTATCCATCCCAAACTTGACGCCATGTCTCTCTGCAATCAGATCCAGAAACCAAAACCCGGCATTATGCCGGGTTGGTTCATACTTTGATCCGGGATTACCGAGGCCAACAATTAGAGAGATATTCTCACTCATGGCCAGCTCTTAGAGAGTTACTCCTCTCCAGAATCCTCAGAATCTGCTTCGTCAGCACCTTCAGCATCTTCACCTTCGGCGCCTGCCTCAGCAACAACTTCATCATCTTCCTTAACTGCACGAACCTTTTGAACAGTTGCAATTGCCTGGTCATGGTCATCGCCACGAGCAAGTGCGGTAATGGTTACACCCTCTGGCAGAACAAGTTGTGAAAGCTGAACAGAATCACCAACCTCAAGGCCGGTTAGATCAACCTCAATAAACTCAGGCAGGTTAGAAGCAAGACAGCTGATCTCTACATCGGTCATCAGTCGGCTAAGTATTCCACCATCCTTGATTCCTGGTGCAGCTTCCTCATTTATAAAGTGGAGAGGAACATTCATTTTCATCTCACTCTTGCTACTGACTCGCATAAAGTCAGCATGAAGAATCTTTGCCTTGGCTGGATGACGCTGGAGATCCTTAAGTACTACGTCCTCTTTATTGCCATCAACCTCTATAGAGAGAATATGGCTATAGAAGGCCTCATTTTCCAGGTTATGCATCAGATCATCGTGAACCATCATAATTGATGCAGGCTCTTTGTTATCCCCGTAAATTACTGCGGGAACCTGGCCAGAATGGCGCAGACGACGTGTTGCCGCTTTACCAAGATCACCACGCGGTGCTGCACTCATTTCAAAACTACTACTCATCTTTCTATCTCCAAAACGGCGGCTTGTTCAATATTGGCCACCAATAATACAAAACAACAAATTTACCTATCTAATCCATATAGAGCGAACTAACAGATTCTCCTGTATGCATTCTGCGGATTGTCTCTGCCAACAACTCTGCTACCGAGATCTGGCGAATCCTTGAGCATTCAGACGCTCCGTTACTCAGCGGAATGGTATCTGTTACTACCAGCTCATCCAGTTCGGAGTTGGTGATATTCTCAACCGCAGGACCGGAAAGTACTGCATGGGTAGAGTATGCATTTACCCTTGCCGCACCATGCTCTTTAAGGGCCTTGGCCGCCTTGCAGAGGGTTCCTGCTGTATCAACCATATCATCAACCAAAACACATGATTTTCCTTCAACATCACCGATGATATTCATCACCTTGGCGACATTTGCAGCAGGACGACGTTTATCAATAATTGCAAGATCAAGGCCGCCCAACAGCTTGGCAATTGCACGCGCACGCACAACACCGCCAACATCCGGAGAGACCACAATCAAATTGGGGTACTCATGCCTCCAGATATCTCCCATCAACAGGGGAGATGCATAAATGTTATCTACCGGAATTCCAAAAAACCCCTGGATCTGATCTGCATGCAGATCAATTGTTAAAACGTGGTTCACTCCAGAACGGCTGATCATATCTGCAACCAGGCGCGCTGTAATAGGTACCCGTGCTGAACGCGGACGACGATCCTGGCGTGCATACCCAAAATATGGAATCACAGCTGTAACTCTCTTTGCCGAGGAACGACGCAATGCATCGACCATCACCAACAGCTCCATCAGGTTGTCATTGGTTGGAGCACATGTTGACTGAAGCACATAAACCTCACGTCCACGAACATTTTCCCGGATCTCGGCCATCACCTCACCATCGCTGAAACGTTCGACTGTTGCCTGCCCCAGCTTTAGGCTCAAATTACGTGCGACAGCGCTGGCCAACTCCGGATTGGAGTTACCAGAAAAGAGCATTATCTGATCTTCTGTCGGTGCTGCGCTCATCGTCTCTTAACCTATCCTAAAATCTTTATTACATCACTTAATTCTAATTCAATCTGGTTCGGGTGCATGGATTACCGCTCCACTTCGTTGCGCGTTCCGAAACATCCTAACCTCATTCAACCTCATACTGTCTTTTATTTACCAGCATGTCTTTATGCTTGGTTCGGGTGCATGGATTACCGCTCCACTTCGTTGCGCGTTCCGAAACATCCTAACCTCATTCAACCTCATACTGTCTTTTATTTACCAGCATGTCTTTATGCTTGGTTCGGGTGCATGGATTACCGCTCCACTTCGTTGCGCGTTCCGAAACATCCTAACCTCATTCAACCTCATACTGTCTTTTATTTACCAGCATGTCTTTATGCTTGGTTCGGGTGCATGGATTCGAACCACGATTCGCAGGATCAAAACCTGCTGTCCTGCCGTTAGACGACACCCGAATATCTTTTTACCCCGTGACCAAAGGTGATCTATTCATTCCTCTAACCACAAAACCACTCCATTTTTCAGGCAGCTGTCCTCTAATTCGTTCGGCCTCTGCATGATCACTTAATGCAACGAACAGACAACCACCTGTTCCGGTCATTCTTGCATCACCAAATTGAGAGAGCCATTTCAGAGCCTCTGCAATCTCTGGATAGCGTGCAATAACAACGGGCTCGCAATCATTCCTTCCACTATTGGCCAAAGAGCCACGCAGAAAGCCGGCTATTTTCGCTTTTGGAGTGTTTCGTGTCAATTCTTTCGCTTGAAAAATATCTGCGGTAGAGACCGAAACTCCAGGGTCAAGCAGAAGATAAGTGTATTCAGGTGGCTCAACAGTTACCAACTCTTCTCCAACCCCTTCTGCCCACGCAGATTTTCCGTAGATAAAGATCGGCACATCAGCCCCCAGTTGCAATCCTATTGCAGAGAGCTCAGCTTGAGACAGACCGGTCGACCACAGCTTGTTGAGAGCAACCAGGATGGTTGCCGCATCCGAGCTTCCGCCCCCTAGCCCACCACCGGCCGGGATCTGCTTATCCACATTAATTATTGCGCCAAATGATGTATCCGTCTGTTTTTGCAGGGCTTTTGCAGCCTGTACGACCAGATCATCCTCTGCACTCACCCCTTCAAGTCCTGTTGGACGCTCAATTTCTCCGCTATCTGTAACCTCAATCGAGATCTGATCCTGCAGATCAACAAACTGGAATACGGTCTGAAGCTCATGATAACCATCGCTACGACGTCCTGTTACATGAAGAAAAAGGTTGAGTTTTGCTGGTGCCGGCCAGACAGTTTGTTGCTGGGTCTCCACTTTTGATACTACCCTATCTTCCAGTTGGTTAACCGTAATTTGACCCGCACATCACCTCTCTCCATCGCCACCAATGCAGGAAGTTCCAACTCTCCAACATATTGATATCTGATAATCTCAACACTCCAGCCTGACTGCGCCATAAGTTGGAGTCGATTTTTCTTATCCAGCACCATGGGAAGCGCACTGAATTGTGGGTCAGGCAATCCTCTTACCCAGTAACTAGCCTCCTTCACAGGAAATCTCCATCCACTAATCTCAAACAATAACCGCTCTGGATCTTCTCCCCTGTAGATCTCGCCATCTCCCGTTGTAAGCTCAACACCAGACAGGCCACTTTTTAGGCTAAATGACCCAGCTCCCAAAATTCCGGTGAGATCAAAACGTTGAGATTGGGCCGTATGTTGCCACGAAAAACCACTCTGCCCCCCGTCCAGCCCAGAACGAAATGCCACACGTCCATCCACACTCCACTCCTGCAGTGTAGCAAGTTGTTGCTGCCTAACCTCCCAGGCTACCACCTCAACTGGCTGGATTCGTTCCGGCACAGCCGAACAGCCCGCAAGCAGAACCAACAGCAGATAAAAAATGGGGGAAAAATTATTGCGAGAAACGTTCCAGGATCTCGACCAATATTGGATTGTTCTCATCTAGCTCCTTTGCAAGCGCCCAGACCTTGCTGGCCCCATCCTGATCTCCACTGACCCATCTAACCTCACCCAGATGTGCTGCCACTTCTGCATCCTGCTTGGCATCCAGTGCACGAGTCAGATAGTCCAGCGCCTCTCCAATTTGCCCCATCTTGTAGAGCACCCAACCCATACTATCGAGCACATAGAAGTCATTGGGGCGCAGTGCAATTGCCTTTTCCAGATATCCTCTTGCCTCTTCATAACGGGTTGTACGTAGTGTCAGGGTGTATCCAAGCGCATTCCATGCATGGTAATTGCCTGAATTCTTGTCCAGGATTGCACGTAAGTCGCGCTCCAGAATATCCAGCCTGCCAGCCAGATCACCTGCCATTGCTCTGGTATAGAGAATATCCTCATTCCCTGGACTCAGCTCCAGTGCCTGACTATAGGTTTCAATCGCATCAATATAACGACCAGACTCTTCCAGCAACCCCCCCTCTAGCAATAGAACCTGGATACGTCTGCGATTGTCATGGAGTGATAGGCCACGAAGAACAGAGATACCTGCATCAATATCTGCCTCGGCAATCAGGGTCGCCATTCGTATCCGTGCATTAAAGTAGATTAATCCATGAGTTACCGATGCATAGTGGGTAATTGCCTCTTTCCGATTTCCCAACCCCTCTTCAAGCTCTCCAAAGTAGTAGTTGGCCTTGTCTTCCTGCCCGTCAATCTCCAGTAGGCGCGTCAGGAATGGCCTTGCATGTTTATAATTTTTATTGCTGAGGTGAACCAAAACAATCGAACTCAGAATTTCTGCTGAACGAGGATGAATATCCAGCGCACTCTTAAACTGAATCAGCGCCTCATAATCCCTCCCCTGAGAGAGCAAGGCCTGGCCATAGCGAATAAAAATATCTGCATCACCAGTAAACTCCTCGACCTGCTCCTCAAGAAAACTCAAAACCTCTTTGGTCTCACCAAGCGACTCCATGATAGATACACGGAGCACCACCGCCTTGCCCCATCCAGGACGCAGACTCAGTGCACGATCAACCGACTCCATCGCCTTCTCAGGTTTTTTTGTCTTGGTGTAATACCATGCCTGAACATACCACGCCTCCGGCACCTCAATAGATCGTCGCACCACCTTCCGCAACACCTGGCTTGCTACCACCTTGTTAGGCTCTTTTCTCAGCTGCTCTGCTATCAACATAAATGCACCGAGCACTCCACCATCCGCATCCGCCTCTTTCAGGGCGATAATTTTCTCAAAATGTTTTACCGCTAAATCAGGTTGATGATTTCGCAGCAACAGAGCGCCAAGTATTCTCCTCGCCTCAACACTCTCGGGAGCGCGCTCAACCCAGGTTTCAGTAGAACTTATGGTTCGTTCAACATTCTGGCTATGAATGGAGAGACGGGCACCGCGCTCTGCAATTGCCGGATTATCAGTCTGTCTGGTTGCGCGCTGGTAGTATTCATAGGTGGAGTCATGGTCTCCACGCCGTGCCGAGATCTCGGCAACCAACACATTAAACATAATGCTGTCACCGGCTTCATGTGCCGCTGGGACAACAGCTATATCTTGGGGGTCTGCCAGGGTGCTCTTCATGCTTGCACAACCAGTCAAGAGTGCCAAAAGAGTCAGGGCAAGAAGCTGCGGAATTGTTTTCACTCTAATACCATCCATTATTGACATATCAGAGTACCATGAAGAATCAGGCAAATGCATCTATTCATTCTTGTGTTTTCTATGGGAATCCATCAAAATTCGTCCCAATTGAGGAGAGATAGAATAAATACCCCATGACACTGGTCGCATTTGGCATAAACCACAAGACAGCTCCTGTAGATATCAGGGAGAAGGTCTCCTTTGCTCCGGAGAAAATTCCGTACGCACTAAAGGATCTGACATCAAACTCTGACTTTAATGAGGCAGCAATTCTCTCTACCTGTAATCGCACAGAAATTTACTGTGGCATGAAAGAATACAATGAGAACAGGGTTGTTGAATGGCTTAGTGATTTTCACCGCCTGGAGAGTGGCAAGGTAAGGCCTTATACCTACCTGCATCCTGACCATGATGCGGTACGCCATATGCTACGTGTTGCCAGCGGATTGGACTCTCTGGTTTTGGGAGAGCCCCAGATTCTTGGGCAGATGAAGACAGCATTCACTGCCGCCAATGAGGCTGGGACAACCGGGAAAATCCTTAATCGTCTATTTCAGCACACTTTTAAATCTGCCAAACAGGTACGTACCGATACTGCAATTGGCAGTAGTCCGGTATCAGTTGCCTTTGCTGCCGTCTCTCTGGGCAAACAGATCTTTGGTGATCTGAGCGGAAAATCTGTTATGTTGATTGGTGCTGGTGAGACTATTGAACTTGCAGCCCGTCACCTTCATGAGCAGGGTATTGGGAAGATGATTGTTGCCAACAGAACTGTCGAGAAGGCGCACAAACTGACAGAGGAGTTTGGTGGTTACGCTATCTCATTAACAGAAATCCCGGATCATCTGAGCGAGGCCGATATTGTAATCTCCTCCACTGCCAGTCCACTTCCAATTCTTGGAAAAGGTGCTGTTGAGAGTGCGCTCAAGGATCGCCGCCACCAGCCCATGTTCATGGTTGATATTGCTGTGCCTCGTGACATTGAGCCAGAGGTGGATAATCTTGAGGATGTCTATCTCTACACGGTTGATGATCTGCAGGAGGTAATCCAGGAAAACATGAAGTCACGTCAGGATGCTGCCAAGCAGGCTGAGGAGATTATTGACACTCAGGTTGTTCACTTTATGGACTGGGTAGATGCACAAGGATCGGTCTCAACCATTCGTGCCTTTCGCGCACAAGCCGACCGTACTCGTGAAGAGATGCTGATTAAATCAAGCAAGATGCTCGCCGCCGGTGAAGACCCTCAACACATCCTTGATGTTCTGGCACACCAGCTTACCAATAAGCTAATTCACTCTCCCTGTAGCCAGCTTAGGTCTGCTGGAAATGATGAACGAAATAACCTGATAGGTGCCACTCGCACACTGTTTAATCTGGATAATCATTAGCTGTACTCTCTTGCCATAGCTCTCTGATATCGAGGCTGAGCTACTTCATTGCTGTCCCTCCCCTATAAACAGAAACATACATATGAAAGATTCCATTCTTCTAAAACTGGACAATCTCAGCGCTCGACTGGAGGAGCTCAATGCACTGCTTTCCGATCCGGAAACAATACGTGACAACAACAGGTTTCGTACACTCTCCCAGGAACATGCCCAAGTCACCCCTGTTGTCTCATTCTATGAGCAATACCAAGAAGTTATGAATGATATCGAGGCCGCCAGGGAGATGCGAAATGAGAGTGATCCGGAGATGCGGGAGATGGCTGCGGAGGAGCTGTCCATAGCAACAGAACGCAAGGATGAGCTGGAGCTGGAACTACAGAAACTTCTGCTGCCAAAAGACCCAAAGGATGAGAGCAATATATTTCTTGAGGTACGTGCAGGCACAGGTGGGGATGAAGCTGCAATATTTGCTGGAGATCTGTTCCGCATGTATGCCCGCTACGTAGAACAGCGCCGTTGGCAGCTGGAGATTATGAGCCAGAATGAGGGGGAACATGGTGGCTACAAAGAGATTATTGCCCGCATTGTCGGCAAGGGCGCCTACTCCAGACTAAAGTTTGAGTCTGGTGCACATCGTGTTCAGCGAGTGCCAGAGACTGAGTCACAGGGACGTGTACACACCTCTGCTGCAACTGTAGCGATACTGCCTGAGGTTGAAGAGGTTGATCACATCGACATCAACCCCAGCGATCTGAAGGTAGATACTTTTCGTGCCTCTGGTGCAGGTGGGCAGCATGTCAACAAAACTGATTCTGCCATTCGCCTTACCCACCTTCCCACTGGAGTTGTAGTGGAGTGTCAGGATGAACGTTCACAACACAAAAACCGAGCGCGTGCCATGACTCTACTCTCGGCAAAACTGCTCACTGCAGAGCGCGACAAGCAGAGTGCCGAGGTAGCGGAGAATAGAAGAAATCTGGTCGGCAGCGGTGATCGCTCAGAGCGAATTCGTACCTACAACTTTCCACAGGGGAGAGTCACTGATCACCGCATAAATCTGACCCTATATAAACTTGATGAGATCATGATGGGAAGTCTCGATCACATTATTGAACCACTTATCAATGAGCATCAGGCAGATCAGCTGGCCGCACTTGCCAACGAGGCCTGATGACCACCATCGAGCAATCTCTACAACATGCAACCGAGCAGCTAACCAAATCCGGATCTGATACTGCTCACCTAGACAGTGAGCTACTGCTTGGCAATGTTATAGGCAGAAGTCGTACCTGGCTCCATACCTGGCCAGAGTCTACTATTGACAACGATAACCTCCATCTTTTCTCTAATCTGATCCAGCGCCGAGCAGATGGAGAACCTGTTGCTCATCTGATTGGGAAACAGGAGTTCTGGTCTCTCTCTCTGAAAATTACTGCCGATACCCTGGTGCCGAGACCGGAGACAGAAGTCATGGTTGAGCAGGTGCTTGGGCTTGTGCCAGAAGAGGCCGAGTGGAAGATCGCCGACCTTGGAACAGGAAGCGGAGCTATCGCTATTGCTGTTGCCAACGAACGTGCAGGATGCACCATTACTGCCACGGACCAATCAGCCGCTACTCTTGCTGTTGCAAGAGAGAATGGCCACAGTCATCATCTGAAAAATATCAAATTTCTGCAAGGGTCGTGGTTTGAGCCACTTGATAGCATAGATCAGCGCTACGACCTGATTCTCTCCAACCCTCCCTATATTGCCAGCAGTGACCCCCATCTTGAGCAGGGTGATCTACGTTATGAACCAGACTCGGCACTAATATCTGGTGACAGCGGAATGGATGATCTCAACCATCTGGTTAACAATGCAAGAGGCTATCTCTTGCCTGATGGAATTCTTATGGTGGAACATGGATACGATCAGGGAAAAAAGGTACGCTCTCTGTTTCAACACAACAATTTTTCAGGAGTCACAACCCTGCATGATCTTGCTGGGCTAGAACGAATCACTTATGGCATTAGAGTCTGATAACGAATTGCTGCGATATAGCCGCCAAATCATGCTGCCACAGGTTGGAGCAGATGGGCAGGAGCGGTTACTCAAGGCAAACATCCTTATTGTTGGCATGGGTGGATTGGGTGCCCCTGCAGCTATCTATCTGGCTGCTGCTGGAGCCGGACACCTGACTCTGGTTGATTTTGATGATGTGGATCTATCCAATCTACAACGACAGATTATCCATACCACTGCAGATATCGGTCGCCCCAAGGTAGAGTCTGCAAAAGAGGCCCTGCTCAACCTTAACCCTGACACCGGCATTACCACAATTAATAAACGTCTATCTGTCGAGGAGATGGAGAGCGAGATTGCCAAGGTTGATCTGGTACTGGACTGTAGCGATAACTTCACCACCAGGTTTGCTGTTAACGATGCTTGTATCAAACATGGCACCCCCCTGGTCTCAGGTGCAGCGATACGGATGGAGGGGCAGATTTCAGTATTCAGGCCTGATCAGGAAAACAGCCCCTGTTACCGCTGTTTATACAAGGGGGGAGATGAGCTTGATGAAACCTGTACTCAGACTGGTGTGCTTGCACCTCTGGTTGGAATAATAGGGAGTATGCAGGCACTGGAGGCGATGAAGATCATCATGAATATAGGGGAGACCCTAAGTGGCAAGCTGATGTTGCTTGATGCTCTTACCATGGAGTGGCGCACTCTTAAGTTACCAAAGGATCCGGAGTGTCCGGCCTGTGGAGACCACGGATGAGCGCACAAATCCCCAGACCACTGGCGGTACAGCTACTTGCAGAGGCGCAGAATAGTCCTGAACAGGAGGTCTGCGGACTAATTGGTGGGGTTGCTGTTATCGCCTCGAAAATCTACCCAATCACTAATGTTTCACCAGATCCGGAATCCCGGTTTGAGATGGACCCCATAGGACAGATTACAGCCATGAGAGATATCAGAGAGAGAGGGACATCACTCTGGGCAATCTATCACTCGCACCCCCACTCCCCGGCAAAACCATCTCGCAAGGATCTGATGGATGCTGCCTACCCTGACTCCCTCTACCTTGTTATCTCACTGAATACAGAAGGTGTACTGGAGATGCGTGGCTACAGAATGGAAAGTGGTGACTTCAGTGAGGTTTCTCTGGAGATAGTCTAGGAGAGCTCTACTTAATTCCCGTCAACAGACCTTCTACTCTCTGGAATCCGCGCGGCAATTTACTGCCTCTGCGCCCACGCTCCCCATAATAATTTTCCAAATCAGATGGCTTCAATTTCAGTGTACGCTTTCCGGAGACAACGGTAAGGCCGTCTCCATCGCCCAAAACAGCAACACCTGCCACAAACTCCTCTCTGCTATCGACCCGTTTGGATGGGATGCCAATCATCTTGTTGCCCTTACCCTTGGCCAACTCTGGAAGCTCATGGAATGGAAACAGCAATAACCGCCCCTCATTACTGGCAACTGCCAACCACTGGGCATTCTCAATAACCGAAATTACCTTCATTGCCTCTGCACCCTTGGGCAGGCGGAGAAATGCCTTGCCCGCCTTTTTGTTGGATGAGAGATCGCCAATAGTTGCAATAAATCCGTAGCCGGCATCAGATGAAACCAATATCTTCTGCTCCAGTGCACCGCCAATAACATCAACAAAACCCTCTCCAGATGGTGTTGATAGGCGTCCGGTTAGAGGCTCACCCTGTCCTCTGGCAGATGGCAGAGTACTAGCCTGAACCGTATAACTTCTGCCCGAGGAGCCCAGGAAATAGATTGGTTGATTGCTACGTCCATTACTGGAAGCCAGATATCCATCCCCGCTCTTGTAGTTGAGAGCAGTTGCATCCACATCATGTCCCTTTGCCGCTCGCACCCAACCCTTCTCTGACAGCACCACTGTTACCGGTTCTGACGGCACAAGGGTAGACGGATCTATTGCCTGAGCACTGTCGCGTACTACGATTGGTGAACGACGGTCATCCCCATACTTCTCGGCATCTGCTGTAATCTCATTGCGAATCATGGTGCGCAGACGACGAGTGGACCCCAAAACCTTCTCCAGACTATCTCTCTCCTCCTCAAGCTCCTCCTGCTCACCCCTTATCTTTATCTCCTCCAGCTTTGCCAGATGTCGCAGTTTCAGATCAAGAATGGCATCAGCCTGAATCTCACTCAGGTTAAAACGCTTCATCAATACCGGACGCGGCTTGTCCTCGCTACGGATGATTGCAATCACCTCATCAATATTTAGATAGGCAACCAAAAGACCATCGAGAATATGGAGTCGTTGCAACACTTTCTCCAGACGATGTTCGAGACGTCTGCGTACAGTCTGCTCACGAAACTCCAACCACTCTTTCAGTAATTTATGAATCCCCTTGACCCCGGGGCGTCCATCGATCCCGATCATGTTGAGATTAACCCTGTAGGTACGCTCAAGATCAGTAGTTGCAAATAGATGCGACATCAGCTGTTCAACATCAACTCGGTTGGAACGTGGCACCACTACGAGCCTGGTTGGATTTTCATGATCTGACTCATCACGTAGATCATCAACCATTGGAAGCTTCTTTGAACGCATCTGGGTAGCCACCTGCTCCAGAATTTTGTTACCAGAGACCTGATGCGGCAGTGCTGTGATAACCAGATCACTGCCCTCCTTCTCCCAAACAGCACGCATCCTGATAGAGCCGTGACCGGTACGATATATCTCCTGTATATCTTCCCTGGGCGTAATAATCTCCGCATCAGTTGGATAGTCGGGCCCCTTAACATGCTCCAATAGATCATCTACTGTCGCCTTGCGATTCTCCAACAGACGGATACAGGCCGATGCTACCTCACGCAGATTGTGTGGAGGAATATCTGTAGCCATCCCTACTGCAATACCAGAACCACCATTAAGTAAAATATTTGGCAGACGTGCCGGCAGTAGTATTGGCTCTTTGAGAGTGCCATCAAAATTTGGTTGCCACTCTACAGTGCCCATCCCCAGTTCACTCAACAGAATCTCTGAATAACGGGTCAGACGTGATTCCGTGTAACGCATGGCTGCGAATGATTTGGGGTCATCCTGAGAGCCCCAGTTGCCCTGTCCATCAATTAATGGATGACGATAGGAGAAATTCTGTGCCATCAACACCATCGCCTCATAGGCCGCAGAGTCACCATGGGGGTGGAATTTACCCAATACATCACCCACTGTTCTGGCTGACTTCTTGAACTTGGCTGTTGCAGAGAGCCCCAGCTCTGACATCGCATATACAATACGACGCTGCACCGGCTTTAGACCATCACCAACATGAGGAAGTGCTCGATCCAGGATTACATACATTGAGTAATCCAGATAGGCCTTCTCGGTAAATTCACTTAGCGGAAGATGCTCCACTCCCTCCATATCCATCTCTATTGACTCGCTCATCTTTCCAGATCCTTAAACCTCAGCAAGGTCTCCCCGTTTCTCCAGCCAGCTCTTGCGGTCAGAGGCGCGTTTCTTTGCCAGCAACATATCCATCATGCTATTGCTATCATCACCAGGCTCAATAGTCAGTTGCACCAATCTTCTGGTCTCTGTCGCCATTGTGGTCTCCCTCAACTGCAGCGGATTCATCTCTCCCAGCCCCTTGAAGCGCTGAACATTCACTTTACCACGTCTTTTTTCAGCGGCAATACGGTCCATAACACCCTCTTTCTCTGCATCATCCAGCGCATAATAGACCTCTTTTCCTACATCAATACGGTAGAGTGGAGGCATCGCCACATAGACATGTCCATCTGCCACCAGCTTTGGAAAGTGACGCAAGAAAAGAGCACACAGCAGGGTTGCGATATGGAGACCATCAGAATCCGCATCTGCCAGGATACATATCTTGCCGTAACGCAGTCCGGTCAAATCACTACTGCCTGGATCCATGCCGAGTGCGACAGAGATATCATGCACCTCTTGTGAGGCCAGCACATCACCAGGCTCTATCTCCCAGGTATTAAGGATTTTTCCACGTAGCGGCATAATCGCCTGAAATTCTCGATCCCGCGCCTGTTTTGCAGATCCTCCCGCCGAATCACCCTCAACCAGAAACAGTTCGCCGCGCAGTGGATCATCTGTAGAACAGTCTGCCAATTTTCCCGGGAGTGCTGGTCCACTGGTTACCTTTTTACGGGCCACCTTCTTGCGAGTGCGCATTCGGTTTTGTGCACTATTGATTGCCAGTTCTGCTATCTGCTCTCCTACAGCCGGATGCTGATTAAGCCAGAGACTGAATGAGTCCTTGATTACACCAGAGACGAATGTCGCCACCTCACGTGAAGAGAGACGCTCTTTTATCTGTCCAGAAAACTGTGGGTCCTCCATCTTGACAGATAGAATATAGCTGACCTTTTCCCACACATCCTCTGGAGCCAGTTTTACTCCGCGAGGAAGCATATTACGGAATTCGCAGAACTCTCTCACCGCCTCAGTCAACCCTGCACGCAACCCGTTAACATGGGTTCCACCTTGTGGCGTTGGCACCAGGTTTACGTAGCTCTCATTAACAGATTCGCCCACTTCAGAGAGCCAGAGCACAGCCCAATCCACCCCCTCACGTTCGCTACTGCTTGATCCCATAAAGGGCTCATCTTCAGGCAGTGTCGGCACATCTCCTACCTGTCCCAGCAGGTATTCTCTAAGACCGTCTCTGTATTCCCACTCCTCCTTCTCACCAGACGCCTCATCCAGCAAGGAGATTTTCAGTCCTGGCTGGAGTACAGCCTTGGCACGCATCAAATGACGCAATTTAGGCAGGGAAATTTTTGATGAATCAAAAAACTGGGGGTCTGGCCAAAAACGCAGTGTGGTACCAGTGTTGCGTTTTCCGACTGTTCCTACCTCTTCAAGATCGCTCTTTTTCTCTCCATTGGCGAAGGCCATATTCATCTCACGCCCTTCACGACGCACCCAGATCTCCAGATTTTTTGAGAGAGCATTAACCACAGAGACACCAACACCATGCAACCCACCAGAAAACTGGTAATTTTTTCCCGAGAATTTGCCGCCAGCATGGAGTCTTGTCAGAATGACCTCAACCCCAGGTACACCCTCTTCCGGATGAATATCTGTTGGCATACCACGGCCGTTATCCTCAACCGTGGATGAACCGTCTTTATGGATAGTGACCTTGATATAGTCTGCATGGCCAGCTATCGCCTCATCCACACTGTTATCCAGGACCTCCTGCACCAGATGGTTCGGGCGGGTTGTGTCGGTATACATTCCTGGACGTTTTCGAACCGGGTCCAGACCGGAAAGAACCTCGATGGCCGAGGCATCATAATTGGACATAACTGCTCAGTTGGTTAACGGTTGTATTTAATCTTATCAATAACTGCATCTACAGGTCGCGGACGATTTCCCTGTTCGCACACAATCCCACGCAACAGGGCCTTACGGAAAAAATCATAACTACGCACCGGCTCCCAGTGCGCTCCATCATTCTCCGTAAAACTGCCATTTATACCAAATGCATAATTTTTGTATTCCATTGTCTGACAACGCATTCCGTCGTAAAAGACATTGGTTGATCCACTTCTGGTTTTTATCACTGCAGAGTATCGGATTACATAATCATCCGCAATGGATAGGGAGTTGGTATCCAGAAAATAACGGTGGCTGGAAGAGGGGTTATCAACCTGGAACTCCAATAAATTATCCTCTTGCGGATAATCCGGGATAGATATCTCAGACTCCTTCCACGCATCCCCCTCCTCATAATAGGTACTACCTGATCCTCCATCCCACCAGTTGGCATCTGCAGCCGACAGAATAGAAAAAATGAGAATGAAAAATGTTACAATGATCCGCTTCATGAACGTACATTATCCACCGAATCAGAGCTGAACCAACCCCCCTGACAGAAAAAAATATGGCTGCGAAAAAGAAAACCGGAGACTCTTCATTCAATTTCGAGAAGAGCCTTTCCAATCTGGAACAACTGGTTGCAGAGATGGAGAGTGGTGATCTGTCTCTGGAGGATTCACTGAAAAAGTTTGAAAATGGCATCCAGCTTATAAGAGATTGTCAGGGGGCATTGAGTGATGCGGAGCAAAAGGTTGAAATCCTTACCAAGGAGGGGTTGAAGCCGTTCGAATCCTCATGAGCAACCCATTCGGTGTGTGGCAGCAGCGTGTAGAGGGGGCTCTAGAGCAGTCCATCCCTGCCACAACCACACTTCCCACCCAACTACACAAGGCGATTCACTACACTGTTTTCAGTGGTGGTAAACGGATTCGTCCAATTCTTGTCTATGCTGCCGGTAAACTGTTTGATATCTCTACTGAAAAACTTGATAAAGCGGCAGTAGCAGTTGAACTCATCCACACCTATTCTCTGGTTCACGATGATCTCCCCGCAATGGATGATGATGACCTGCGCAGAGGAGAGCCTACCTGCCATCGTGCCTTCGATGAGGCTACTGCAATTTTGGTCGGAGATGCTCTACAGACCATGGCCTTCCAGGCTCTTGCAGACTCCCCTCTATCCAGTGATATTCGCCTCAAATGGATCCAGTTGCTCACGGCTGCCAGCGGTTCAGAAGGCATGGTCGGGGGACAGATGATCGATCTGGAGACAGTAACCGAGAGTGACGAATTAAGCACTATGCACCTGATGAAGACAGGTGCATTGATTCGTGCAAGTATCCTGATGGGGGCAACTCCAGGGAGGCCTGACGAGACCACTACCGACAACCTTATAACTTATGCTAACTCAATCGGTCTTGCCTTTCAGGTTCGCGATGACATCCTTGATATAGAAGGCACAAGCGATATCATCGGCAAACCACAGGGCTCGGATCTGGAGCAGGAGAAAAGCACCTTTGTATCTATATTTGGTATGGATAGTGCGAAAATCAGGCTACAAAAACTACACCAACAAGCAATAGATGCACTATCTCTATTTGATAGTCGGGCGGATAGCCTGAGAGAGATTGCCAATTTCATTATCCAGAGAGACCATTAACCGGCTATGCTCTCCTCTTCTCCATCAACACCGCTTCTGGATAAAACTACAGACCCAGAAAAGTTGCGCCACCTTGATCAGGAGCAACTTCCTGATCTGGCTAGGGAAATTCGCAGCTTTATGATTCACTCGGTTGAACAGACCGGTGGCCACCTTGCATCCAGCCTGGGAGTTGTTGAGCTCACGATAGCACTACACTACATATACAACACACCTGAAGATCGCCTGGTCTGGGATGTGGGTCACCAGAGCTATCCTCATAAGATAATTACCGGCAGACGTCATGAGATGTCTACTCTACGACAAAAAGGTGGTCTCTCCGGCTTTACCAAACGTGAAGAGAGCCCCTACGATCCATTTGGAACCGGACACTCCAGCACATCTGTAAGTGCTGCTCTGGGGATGGCAATTGCAGCAAAACAGGCTGGTGAAGAGAGACAGACTATTGCTGTTATTGGTGACGGCGCGCTGACCGGAGGCATGGCCTTTGAGGCACTAAACCATGCGGGCGATGAAAATGCCAACCTGCTGGTGGTACTAAATGACAATGACATGTCAATCTCTGAAAATGTTGGAGGGCTCTCTCGCTACCTTGGTAGAGTTCTTACCAGCTCCGCCTACAGTCATATGCGTGAAACCAGTCGCAAAGTGCTGAGTAAACTGCCAGGCGCCTGGGATCTGGCAAGAAAAACAGAGGAGCACGTCAAGGGGATGGTGGTTCCAGGAACACTATTTGAAGAGCTTGGATTCAACTATGTTGGCCCTGTCGATGGACATGATATAAACGCACTGGTACGCGCCTTGCGCACTCTGCATACACTCAAGGGCCCACGATTCCTCCATATAATTACCCAAAAGGGCCATGGTCACATACCTGCTGAACGAGACCCTCTTAAATACCATGGAATTGGACGTATTGAACCTGCCACTCAGCAAAGTGATGTGCAAACTGAACAGGCCACCACATATACATCTATTTTTGGTGACTGGCTCTGTGATGCCGTGGAGAAAAACCCGGAACTTATTGCCATAACCCCTGCCATGATGTGCGGCTCCGGCATGGTACGTTTTGCCGAAAAATATCCCGACCACTTTATTGATGTTGGTATTGCAGAACAACACGCGGTTACCCTGGCTGCAGGGCTGGCTGTAGAGAACCGGCATCCGGTTGTCGCGATCTACTCTACCTTCTTACAGCGTGCCTATGACCAGCTGATTCATGATGTTGCTCTGCAGAACCTTCCGGTTCTGTTTGCTATCGACCGGGCTGGACTGGTTGGTGCTGATGGCCCAACCCATACTGGCGCCTTTGATCTAAGTTTTCTCAGGGCTATTCCAAACCTTATTATCATGACCCCTTCAGGTGGTGAAGAGTGCCAACAAATGCTATCGACCGGTATGCGATACCATGGGCCAGCAGCGGTTCGTTACCCTCGTGCAACAATCCCGGATCAACCAGAGAGCAATAGCCCTGTAACAATCGGCAAGGGAAAGATTCGCCGACAGGGGGAAAAAGTTGCCATACTGGTGTTTGGAACACTGCTTGAACAGACCATGGATGCAGCTGAACAGATAGATGCAACTGTCGTTGATATGCGTTTTGTTGCCCCGCTGGACCACTCACTTATTACCCAGATGTGTAAACAGCATGAGATGCTTGTCACTGTTGAGGAGAATGTGACTGCAGGAGGTGCCGGTAGTGGTGTAAGCGAGTTCATACTTTCCCAAAACATATCTACTCCACTGTTGATGCTTGGACTGCCAAATAATTTCGTCGAACAGGGGGAGAGAGCAGCCCTTATAGAGCAATATGGCCTCTCTGGCCATGGTATACTTGACTCGATTAGTAGGTTTCAGCAACAAAGTTCTTCGAATAACCACCCTGACCCATCCATATAGCTCTTATGTCTGGACGATTTACACTACAAGTTATCAGTGATTTTTCAGCTGCCCACAGCCTTCGTGGATACCCTGGAGACTGCCAGCATCTACACGGACACAACTGGAAAGTAGAGGTTGAGGTAACATCTGCAGAACTGGATGAGCTGGGTATGGTTATTGATTTCAAAAAAATAAAACAGGCCACCAAAGAGGCCACTGACCGTCTTGACCATCAATACTTAAATGATGTGCCACCATTCGACAAAATCAACCCAACTGCTGAAAATATAGCCCATACATTTTTTACTGAGATCTCAAACTCAATCAACCATCAACAGGTAGAGGTTGAGTCTGTTACAGTCTGGGAAACCGAACGGTCATCAGCACGCTATAGCAAAAGATAATAGAGAGAAACCTTTATGAGCAATGACAAAATGGTAGATGTACAGGGTAGTGAGGATACCCGTCAGATACCAATCGACAAGGTTGGAATCAAGGATATCCGTCACCCTGTTGTCATCAAGGATCGCACCGGAAAAGAGCAGCACACAGTTGCAACCTTCAACATGTATGTCAGCCTTCCTCAACATTTCAAAGGGACTCACATGTCCCGTTTTGTGCGTATCCTTAATCAGCATGATTTTGAGATCACCGTAGATACATTCAAGGCCATGCTGGGAGAGATGGTGACGACCCTGGAGGCTGAATCTGGCCACATAGAGATGTCATTCCCTTTCTTTGTCAACAAAAAGGCTCCCGTTAGCGGAATAGAGAGCCTGATTGACTATGAGGTAACATTTATTGGTGAGATTACAGATGGACGGCCCTCCATGAACGTCAAGGTTCTGGTGCCAGCTACCAGCCTCTGTCCTTGCTCCAAGGAGATATCTGAATATGGTGCACACAATCAGCGTTCTCACATTACGGTAAATGCAAGGCCTTCAGGGTTCCTCTGGATTGAGGACATGATTGATATTGTGGAACAGGAGGCCTCATGTGAGCTATTTGGTCTGCTCAAGCGTCCTGATGAGAAATACGTGACCGAACGTGCCTATGATAATCCAAAGTTTGTTGAGGATCTGGTGCGTGATGTTGCAAACAGGCTCAATAGTGACGACAGAATCATCTCCTATGTACTGGAGGCTGAAAATTTCGAATCCATCCATAACCACTCTGCCTATGCGATGATTGAGAAAGTAAAGTAATAGAGACAGCACCTAATCTCACCATTGCCATAGATCAATTACAAGCTGGCAAAAAACATGTAAAAAGTACCATCTATTAGCCGTCAAAAAGAGGCTGCGATAACTGGAACAGATATATGTTACTAAATATTGAGAATAAGTCGGAGCCAGTCCACTCTTTTGCACTCTTTCAGCTTGGATTCCGTCCATTTTTCCTGGCGGCATCACTGTATAGCATAGTTGCCATAGTTCTATGGACGCTGTCCTATAGTTTTCAGTGGCACCCGGGTGCTATCCTGCAGTTTGGCAACCACTTTTTGTGGCATGGTCATGAAATGGTATTTGGCTATGGGGTTGCCGTTGCAGGTGGGTTCCTGCTAACGGCATCCATGAACTGGACGGGGGTGCAGACAATACGTTTTACCCCTCTGGCACTTCTCTTTAGCTTGTGGTTGCTTGCCAGAATACTGCCATGGATAGACAGTATTCCCCTAATCATCCCTGCAACACTCGACCTTCTGTTTTTGTTGGCCCTCACTATCGCTATCACCCATCCTCTCTACAAGGCACGGCAGTGGGATCAGGTTCGTATCTTTACCTCCAAATTTCTCACAATTTTTATCTCAAACCTTATCTTCTACCTTGGTGTATTCAAGGTGATAGACGGGGGTGAACGTATTGGCCTATATGGTGGCATCTACCTTATTATTGCCCTGCTACTAACCCTTGGGCGCCGAGTCTTTCCATTCTTTATAGAGAAAGGTGTAGGGGTAGAGTTAACACTCAAAAACTCTAAATTTCTGGATATCTCCAGCCTCGCACTGTTTCTGCTGTTTGCCCTCAGTGACATCTTTCTGCCCCAGTTATGGGTAAGCGGACTGTTGGCGGCAGCACTTGTAGTTGTACATGGTTTGCGATTTGTTAACTGGTATACAAACCTTATATGGAACAAACCCCTTCTTTGGGTGCTGATGGTTGGCTACGGCTGGATTATCCTTGGGTTTCTATTCAAGGCACTATCTGCCTTTGGGGTAATATCACCACTTATTGCGCTACATGCATTCACCTACGGCGCTATTGGCATCATTACAATGGGCATGATGGCGCGCGTTATCCTTGGCCATACAGGGAGAAGCATCTTCAATCCACCAAAAAGCCTTAACATCATCTTTGGGTTGCTGCTTGTTGGTGCTGTGGTTCGTGTACTGCTTCCCATTATTCTTCCAGAACAGTTCGTAACCATGGTTCTTATTTCACAACTGTTCTGGGTTGCCTCATTCACCATGTTTCTGTGGAACTATGCGGCCATGCTCATACAACCAAGAACAGACGGAAGACCTGGATAACTTTGGTCTCACCGCCTAAGTTTTCCTTAATTGTTGTCTTGTGTTATATCCACTACCATCTCTTTCACTAAGGAGGCTCTGATTAAGTCACTTCGTGACCCAATCAGATGTTCCCTAATTGTGAGGAGGTGGTGACCGGTGTCTTGATTGCTCAGGATGCCGGTTTTTTATAGGTTCCAGGGTTAAAAATGTTGAAACCCACTCTTGTCGGGAATCCATTCTGATGTCCCCCTCCACTGCAGACCAACATCTTGCTTAATCTCTCCAATTACAGATACTGCGATATCAATATCTGACAAGCTATTATTAACGTCACCCAACTTCTGTTTTGGAATTGTAAAACAGAGCTCATAGTCGTCACCTGCAGTCATCGCCAACTCTAGTTGTTCTGCAGTCGTGGAAAGTCTCGATAGTGATGGATGCAGAGGAATTGCATCCAGATCAATTATTGCTCCAACACCACTCTGATCAAGGATATGGCCAACATCAGCTAGCAGGCCGTCAGAAATATCTATCATTGATGTTGCATATTCACGCAAGATTACTCCTGCCTCAACACGCGGAGTTGGGAGCTCCAGATAATTTATGATCTCTTTCGCATTCTCCCCCTGCTGAATAAGTTTTAGTGCGAGAGCTGCAGCCCCCAGGGAATTTGTTACACAGATCAGGTCTCCTGCTTTTGCCCCATCTCTGCGGACTGCCTCACCTTCCGGCACCAGACCATGAATCTGCATGGTTAGAGTAAGAGGCCCTCTGGTTGTATCACCACCAACCAGGTCAATCTGGTAATGGTTAGCCAGCGCAAACATTCCTTGAGAGAACCTGCCCATCCACTCTGGATTATTCTCTGGAATAGTGAGCGCAAGTGTTGCCCATACCGGGGCTGCTCCCATTGCTGCCAGATCGCTGAGGTTTACTGCCATTAGTTTATGGCCCAATGATTCCGGCGACACCCCTCCCATAAAGTGTACGCCCTCAACCATGGTATCGATTGAGACAACGAGTTGTTTACCTGACGGAATCTGAAGCAGAGAGGCATCATCACCAATACCAAGAATTGTCTCTGGGTGGTATGTGTCTGTTCTATAGAAGTATCTCTCGATCAGGGAGAACTCACCATCACCCTGACTACTTTTTTTCATGTGCCGCAACTTCTACTTTGCGGGATTCGTGCGCTACTCTGTCAAGAGCGGCATTGATAAATTTGTGGCTCTTGGCCGAACCAAATGTCTTTGAGAGGTTGATATACTCGTTCAGAACAACTCTATATGGGACCTCAGGCATATATATCAGCTCATATGTTCCCAGTCTAAGCAGCGCCTTTTCAACAGGATCCACCTGTTCAATTTTCCTGCTCAGATAAGGAGACACCGACTGATCAACAGAAGTCACTTCAGCAATTACCCCCTTAACGACTTTCTCAAACAGCTTGGAGTCGGCCTCATCAAGAATTCCTTCTTCATGGAACTGGGTTATGATCTCAATTACAGGCTGTGCCGAAATAGACCACTGATATAACGCCTGTACCGCAGCACGTCTCGATCTGGAGCGCTCCTTGCTCATTGTGCCGGTTATAAACCTAAAGCTTTTTTAGCAGGTTAACCATCTCAATGGCAGAGATTGCCGCCTCAGCACCCTTGTTGCCCGCCTTGGTTCCTGAACGTTCAATGGCCTGTTCAATTGTATCTACTGTCAATAGACCAAAGGTGATTGGGGTGCTACTCTCCAGTGAGACTGTTGCCAACCCTTTGGTAGCCTCTCCAGCAACAAAATCGAAATGCGGGGTTCCACCACGAATTACTGCTCCTATCGCAATAATTGCATCATATCCCTCTTTTGCCATCCTCTGTGCCGCGATAGGCATCTCAAAGGCACCGGGAACTCTTACCACATGGATATCCTCAGCATTGGCTCCATTACGAACCAGGGTGTCAATAGCACCTTCCAGCAGACTCTCAACTACAAAGCTGTTGAAACGGGCAACCACAATACCGAAACGCCCTCCATCCACATTCAGATTTGCCTCAGTTACCTTTATATTGCTGTCCATATTTTTTCCTCTCTTAGATAATTATCAGTAGGATACCGTCTCAACCAACTCAAGTCCAAACCCTGACAGAGCATGTAATTTTCTGGGGGTACCCAAAACGCGCATTTTTCTCACTCCAAGATCGAGCAGAATCTGTGCTCCAACACCAAAATCACGCAGTTCTCCCGTCGATTTTGTGTTGTCTGAGTTACCGCCTTGCTGGTGGTTCCTGATCCGCTCAATCAGATCTCGTCCGTCCTCTTCCTTACGGAGTAGAAGCAGTACACCATTCTCTTCCTTGGCAATTCTCTCCATATCTCGCTCAAGGGTATGTCCGCACCCCTCTCCATCAACAGAGAACAGATCACAAAGTGTATCAAGCATATGAACACGGACCAGCACCGGGGTTTCCGGATCAATGCTACCCTTTACCAGAGCCAGATGAACCTCTCTATCAATGGATTCACGATAGGCTTTGATATGGAATGAACCATACTTGGTATCAAGATCACTCTCAGCCTCTGCCTCTACTGTTTTCTCGTTGCGGATCCTGTACTCAATCAGGTCAGCAACAGTTCCCAGCTTCAGTCCATGCTCCTGGGCAAACAACTCAAGATCAGGACGACGAGCCATTGTGCCGTCATCATTCAGGATCTCAACAATAACAGATGATGGCTCAAGCTCCGCCAATCTGGCCAGATCACACCCCGCCTCTGTATGTCCCGCACGGGTCAATACCCCGCCTAGCTGCGCCATTAATGGAAACACATGGCCCGGCATGACGATATTGTCTGCTGTTGCATCAGCTGCTGTTGCTGCCTGCACTGTAACTGCACGGTCAGCAGCCGAAATGCCCGTGGTCACACCACTGGATGCTTCAATAGAGACGGTAAAGTTAGTACCGTGCAGATCACTGTTTGTACCTGTCACCATAAGCGGAAGATTTAGCTGCTCACAACGGTCACGGGTAAGGGTGAGACAGATCAATCCACGGCCATAACGGGCCATAAAGTTAATGTCATCAGCTGTAGCCTTGGCAGATGCCATAATCAGATCGCCCTCATTCTCACGATCCTCATCATCCATCAGTACAACCATCTTGCCTTGACGAATATCTTCAATAATCTCTTCTGAACTGTTCAGTTCCATTATTTTTTTCTACCTGTTATTTCCCTAAAAATCCATTTTCAGCAAGGAGTTCCATACTGATCCCCTTCACTCCTGACTTAGCTGCACGATCCCCCAACAGCATCCTCTCCAGATAACGGGCAATCAAGTCAACCTCAAGATTAACCATGACCCCTACCTGAAAACTGTCCATTGTAGTCTCTTGCAGAGTATGCGGAACAATATTTAGATCAAACACTGCCCCATCAACACTATTCACGGTGAGACTGATTCCGTTAACTGTAACCGATCCTTTCTCTGCTATGTAACGCGCAAGCTCATCTGGTGCCTTGATACGGAAACAGACCGAACGTCCATCATCAGAACGGCTTATCACCTCACCAATGCCATCCACATGGCCACTAACCATGTGTCCACCAAGTCTGGTAGTTGGTGTTAGTGCCTTCTCAAGATTCACATCTGATCCAGCCTTTAGCTGTGAAAATGCGGTACGTGACAGAGTCTCACCAGAGACATCTGCAATAAAACCATTTCCCGGAAGCTCTACAGCAGTCAGACAGACGCCATTAACAGCAATACTGTCTCCAAGTTGCACATCACCAAGATCAAGTTTCCCGGTCTCAACAAATATTCTGGCATCGCTACCCTTGGGTTCAATGCGTGAAATACGCCCTATGGACTCTATAATTCCTGTAAACATGACGGCTAAGGATACATTAGTGAGCTGTTAACGTCATTCTGAGATCGCCACCAACCATTCTGATCTCCTTAATTTTCAACGAAATTTTTTCATCCATCTCCTTTAACTGGATATCAAGCAGAGGACGCGCATCACTTCCCATCAAAACTGGTGCCATGTAGAGAACAATTTCATCAACCAACTGATGCCTTACAAGCTCCCCTGCAAGAGTTGCTCCGGTCTCCACATGAATCTCATTCATCTCGAGCTGCGCCAAATACCCCATTAGCTGTTGAAGATCCAACCCTCGACTGGAGCGATCCAGGCGAATCACTTTCACATTTTTCCTCTCAGACCACTCTGATGGTATGGATGCATCTGTGGCCACAGCCATAATGATCTCTCCATCAATAGAGAACAATTTTGCAGATGCTGGGGTTTTTGCATCAGGGTCAAGAACTATCCGAACCGGTATCTTGAAATCACCGCTGATCTCTCGCACATTCAGGGATGGGTCGTCAGCCAGGATTGTTCCAACCCCCGTCATAATGGCAGAACTGCGTGCACGCAACCTTTGTACATCCATGCGTGCATCTGCGCCTGTAATCCACCTGCTCTCACCTGAGGACATGGCGGTACGTCCATCCACACTCATTGCCATTTTCAATCTTATGAATGGTCGCTTACTGCGCATCCGTGACAAGAAACCGGGATTTAACATCTCTGTCTCTTGCGGGGAGAGGCCACTTTGGACCGCAATGCCGGCATCCTGCATTCTTCTGATCCCACCCCCTGAGACCTCTGGATTTGAATCCTCCAGCGCCACAACCACTCGTGATACCCCTGCCTCAATCAAGGCATCACTACAGGGAGGAGTTTTGCCAAAATGGCTGCATGGCTCCAGGGTGACATAAGCGGTTGCCCCATTGGCAGCTTCACCAGCCTGATTCAACGCATTAATTTCGGCATGTGGGCCACCGGCATACTGATGAAACCCTTCACCAACAATCTCGCCACTCTTCACCAGAAGGCAGCCAACGCGCGGATTAGGGTCTGTCGTATAGAGCCCCTTCGCCGCCAACTTATGAGCCCGTGCCATCCAGCGGTGATCTTCCGGACTAAAAACTGAGCCACTACTCATCTGCTGCAAATCACCTCTTTTTTCCATTTCGCCAAGGCTGATCTATATTTTCATCTGCCAAAAGCTGTAGCTGTAGATCATTTTTTCCCAACTGAGTCTCATGCTCCATTCGCTCAACCATCTCACGGAACGCATTCACATCCTGAAAACTTCGATACACAGAGGCAAAACGTATATATCCAACCTCATCAAGATTACGCAACTCATCCATTACCCACTCCCCCAGTTCGCGAGATTGCACCTCTCGCTCCCCTCTGGTAATCAGTCGATGTCGGATTCGTTCAATGGCTGCATCTATGCTCTCTGTCTCAACTGGGCGTTTCTCCAGCGCGCGCAAAAAGCCTCTACGTAATCTCTCTTCATCAAATGGTTGACGATTGCCATCATTCTTGATGATTCTTGGGGTTGCCAGATCCACAACCTCGAAGGTTGTAAAGCGCTCACTACAAGCCTGACATTCGCGCCGCCTGCGTACCTGATCACCCTCTCCTACCAGACGAGAGTCAACCACACGGGTATCTTCAGCCCCACAAAATGGACACCGCATCCTCTACTCTCTCCTGATGAACATTACAATAACCCTATCTGTATACGGGGAATCGCGCACAAAGATCCAACACCTTCTGCTTCACGCTGGCAATGGTTTCCTGATTCTCTACATCATCCATAACATCACACATCCAGCCGGCAAGCTCCGTTGCCTCACCCTCACCAAACCCGCGAGTGGTGATCGCAGGGGTTCCTACACGGATACCACTGGTTACAAATGGGGACTGCGGATCATTAGGGACCGCATTCTTGTTAACGGTAATATTGGAGTTACCAAGTGCTGCATCAGCTGCTTTTCCAGTAATCCCCTTGCTGATCAGATCAACCAGGAACAGATGGTTATCAGTGCCACCAGATACCACATCATAGCCACGATCAAGAAATACCTGTGCCATTGCCTGCGCATTCAACTTGACCTGATGCTGATAGCTCTTGAATTCTGGATCCAGCGCCTCCTTGAAGGCGACAGCCTTGGCAGCAATAACGTGCATCAGCGGGCCACCCTGAGTACCAGGAAAAACCAGTGAATTCAGCTTTTTCTCAATCTCGGGATTTGATTTGGCCAGAATAATTCCACCACGAGGTCCGCGCAGTGTTTTATGGGTTGTTGTTGTGGTGACATCAGCAATCTGCACGGGACTAGGGTATTCGTCCACAGCAATTAATCCAGCGACATGTGCCATATCAACAAACAGATAGGCACCAACCTCATCTGCAATATTACGGAATCGCTCCCAGTCAACCTCCCTGGAGTAGGCAGAGAAACCAGCCACAATCATTTTTGGTTTATGTTCACGGGCCAGAGACTCCATCTCCTCATAGTCCAACAGCCCTGTATCGTTGTTAAGACCATACTGCACCGCATTGTATATTTTGCCCGAGAAATTTGGTTTTGCGCCATGAGTGAGATGCCCTCCAGCATCAAGACTCATACCAAGAATGGTATCGCCCGGAAGACAGAGCGCCTGATAGACAGCAGCATTTGCCTGTGAACCTGAGTGAGGCTGCACATTGGCATAATCAGCACCAAAAAGCTCCTTGGCACGATCAATTGCCAGCTGTTCTGCAATATCCACATACTCACAACCACCGTAATAGCGTTTTCCTGGATACCCCTCTGCGTATTTATTAGTAAGCTGAGACCCCTGCGCCTCCATAAC
The DNA here is from genome assembly GCA_014384675.1 of Candidatus Thiopontia autotrophica. Classification (NCBI taxonomy): domain Bacteria; kingdom Pseudomonadati; phylum Pseudomonadota; class Gammaproteobacteria; genus Candidatus Thiopontia; species Candidatus Thiopontia autotrophica. The sequence goes on from JACNFK010000034.1 coordinate 155,978, forward strand.
CCGAGGGCTTGCATAGTTCTCTGATGCAATTAACTCGATATGCTCCTCCTGTCGACGCTCCTCATTCTGCATCGCACCCCATAACTCATCATCAAACCCTGCAATCGCCATATCCTTTGAAAACATCTACCAATCCTTTTAATACATATAGAGTTAATACAACCTTCGATTTTACCACATGAAGCAGGTGATCTTTCTGCCAAAAGCTCTCTTCAAGAGCCATCAAAGATTAAATAATCGTTGACTATTTTAGAATTAAATAATATACTTGCAACCTGTTGGATTGTCCCTCCTGTTCTGATTTCATGGATGACTGTTGCACATGGACGTGCACTTATACTTTCCTCTTTCACATTCGTTATACTCCCCGCCTTTATTAGCCCCACAACAATAGGTTGGAGTATTAATGGCTCAATTTATCTACACCATGAATCGCGTCGGCAAAATTGTGCCGGGCGGTCGAGAAATCCTAAAAGAGATATCTCTCTCTTTTTTCCCGGGCGCAAAAATTGGTGTGCTTGGACTAAATGGCTCAGGCAAATCAACTCTCCTTAAAATTATGGCTGGGCTCGATAGTGAGATTGAGGGAGAGGCTCGTCCACAAGCAGGAATAAACATTGGATACCTTCCCCAAGAACCGCAACTAGACCCTGAAAAAGATGTGCGTGGAAATGTTGAAGAAGGTGTCTCTGAGACCAAGGCACTTCTTAATCGCTTCAATGAGGTTAGTGCCGGTTTTGCTGATCCTGATGCCGACTTTGATGCCTTGCTGGCAGAACAGGCTGAACTTCAGGACAAGATCGACTCTGCAGGCGCCTGGGAACTAGATCGGAAGCTGGAGATAGCAGCAGATGCTCTGAGGCTACCGCCTTGGGATGCAGATGTAACCAAGCTCTCTGGTGGTGAGCGACGCCGGGTCGCTCTCTGTCGCCTGCTACTATCCAATCCTGATATGCTGCTACTTGATGAGCCCACCAACCACCTCGATGCAGAGTCTATCGCCTGGCTGGAACGATTCCTTCACGACTTCCCTGGAACTGTGGTTGCCATCACCCATGACCGCTATTTTCTCGATAATGTGGCTGGCTGGATTCTGGAACTGGACCGTGGGCGCGGTATTCCATGGGAGGGAAATTACTCCTCATGGCTGGAGCAGAAACAGAATCGCCTGCAGATGGAAGAGAAGCATGAGAGTGCTCGTCAAAAAACCATGAAGGAGGAGCTGGAGTGGATTCGCTCAAACCAAAAAGGGCGCCATGCCAAGAGCAAGGCTCGCATAGCCCGCTTTGATGAGCTCTCTTCCCATGATGCACAGGCACGAAACGAGACCCATGAGATATATATCCCACCTGGCCCCAGACTCGGAGACCTTGTAATTGAGGGAGCAGGTATCCGCAAGGGATTTGGAGATCGCCTGCTGGTTGATGATCTTAACTTCAACCTTCCCCCTGGCGGTATTGTCGGAATTATCGGCCCCAATGGTGCCGGTAAAACCACTCTCTTCAGAATGTTGACCGGAGATGAGAAAGCAGATTCTGGAGAGATCAAAATTGGTGAGACGGTGAAGCTCTCCCATGTTGACCAGAGTCGTGACACACTTGACCCCAAACAGACGGTATGGGAATCAATCTCTGGCGGGCAGGAGATTTTGCGGATTGGTGGCTATGAAACCAACTCTCGTGCCTACGTTTCTCGCTTCAATTTCCGTGGTGGTGATCAACAGAAGCGTGTTGGTGACCTCTCCGGTGGTGAGCGCAACCGTGTCCATCTGGCAAAATTATTACAGAGTGGCGGCAATGTGCTGCTGCTTGATGAGCCAACAAATGATCTTGATGTTGAGACCCTGCGCGCACTGGAGGAGGCCCTACTGGCATTCCCTGGCTGCGCAGTAGTGATCTCGCATGATCGCTGGTTCCTTGACCGTATCGCCACCCACATGCTCGCCTTTGAGGGTGACAGCAAGGCGGTCTGGTTTGAGGGAAACTATGCCGATTACGAACAGGATAGAAAGAGACGACTTGGTGCCAAGGCAGATCAGCCGCACAGGATTAAGTATCGTCCAATATCAAAATAATTTGAATAAGTCTCAAGTGATTCCTGCTACTTAGGCGTGTCCGCGGCAGGAATCACCCATACAGTTACAACAGGAAATAGTTATGCCAAAAGCATCAGAACTAAAACGTGGAATGATAGTAGAGATCAACGGTACGCCACATGCGGTAAAAACTGTCGAGTCAAAAAGCCCCTCTTCCAGGGGAGCCTCTACCCTCTACAAAATTCGTTTTACCAATCTGCAGAGTGGCCAGAAACTGGATGAATCATTCAAGGGAGATGATCTGTTAAAAGATGCCGATTGCCTGAAACGACAGGCCCAATATTCATACAGTGATGGTGATAATTTTGTTTTTATGGATATGGATGACTACACCCAATATGAGGTCAATGGAGATGAGCTGTCAGAACAGTCTGGGTATCTGGTTGAAGGGATGGACGGGATCACAGTTCTTCTCTCTGATGACAATGTCTTGGGTATTGAGCTACCTCAAACTGTAACTCTGACTATTATCGAAACCGCTCCTGGAATCAAGGGAGCATCTGCTACCGGCAGAACCAAACCGGCAATTTTATCTACTGGTATAGAGATTCAGGTACCAGAGTACCTTGGGAGCGGAGAAGAGATAAAAGTACATACCGTAACAGGAAAGTTTATCTCCAGAGCCAGGTAGAATTTATCTGTTTAGTGTCCATCTTTTGGGGGTACCGGGTCATGCCCCCCTTCATGCCACGGGTGACAACGCCCGATTCTGCGAATTGCCATCCAGCTACCACGTAGTGCGCCATACTCTTTCAGGGCATCAATTGCATAGCTTGAGCAGGTCGGGGTAAAACGACAGCTCTGCCCCACCCATGGGCTTAGAACGATCTGGTAACCACGTACCAACAGAATCAGAATGGATTTCACGACGATTGGCGTCGTTGCCGTACTGCCTCCGCAAAGCCCTCAAGCAGTCCGACAGTGGCATCCCAGCCAATACAGGCATCAGTTACACTCTGGCCATATACCAGCTCTTCACCCTCACGAATATCCTGTCGCCCCTCAACCAGGTGACTCTCAACCATTACCCCCATAATATTATGGTCACCATGGCTAATCTGATGCGCAACATCGCTACCAACATCAATCTGTCTCTTGTAATCCTTGCGACTATTGGCATGACTAAGATCAATCATCAGTCGCGTATTCTGTTCTGCCTCTCCTAGATCTGCTGCCGCATTCCTCACACTCTCTGCATCATAATTTGGGCGCCCATCACCACCACGCAGTATTACATGACAATCCTCATTACCATTGGTTGAAAAGATTGCGGAGTGCCCCTGCTTGGTAACCGAGAGAAAATGGTGTGGTTGCGAAGCTGCCCAGATCCCGTCAATTGCGATCTGCAGCTTTCCATCTGTTCCATTCTTGAAACCAACCGGACATGACAATCCTGACGCCAGCTCACGGTGAACCTGGCTCTCTGTTGTACGAGCCCCAATGGCTCCCCAGCTTATGAGGTCTGCAATATATTGCGGGGTAATCAGATCAAGGAATTCTGTTGCTGCAGGCACGCCTCTGTTATTGATCTCCAGCAACACCTCACGCGCCATACAGACACCCTTGTTGATATTGAAGCTTTGATCCAGGTCAGGGTCATTGATAAGCCCCTTCCAGCCAACCCGTGTGCGCGGTTTTTCAAAGTAGACACGCATCACTATAACCAACTCTTTAGCGAGATCATCACTTACTACACGTAATCTATCAGCATACTCTTTGGCCGCCTCAACATCATGAATAGAACAAGGACCAACCACAACCACTAGTCTGTCATCGGTTCCATCAAGAATCTGATGAATTGCATTTCTTGTCTCCCAGACTGTTTGCGACGCCTTCTCGGTAATCTGGTGCTGACGATGAACATCCTCGGGGGCTGCAACTTCCTGCATTCCCCTGATACGAAGATCATCTGTATTATGAGCTGTCATCTTTTTCTGTACTCCAGATATTGATCCTTGTGAAAGCAACCTCAGTCTCGCCTATACGGCACGCGCCATGGTCTCTCAACTGCGGCCATCCAGTCCCGCGGACGGTCCGCCTGTACGAGATGGCGATTATGTTCGCAATTATTGAGGCCAGAGTGGGCATTTTATCTCTCACTCTGGAAATATGGAACAGTTCTGACAAGAGAAGACAAAATCAATCTACCCAAACCCTGGCATTACGGAACATGCGCATCCATGGTGCATCCTCATTCCATCCATCAGGGCGCCACGAATATTGGACGCCTCGGAAAACTCGTTCTGGATGAGGCATCATGATGGTAAAACGTCCATCATCAGTTGTATAACCGGTCTCTCCATTGACAGAACCATTAGGATTAAGCGGGTAATTTTCTGTCGGGTTGCCTGTATGGTCTATGTAACGCATTGCAAGTTGCGCCTTACTGCCATGGTCACCAGAGAATTCCACCCTGCCTTCACCATGGGCCACAGCAATTGGAATTCTGGCTCCGGCCATCCCCTGCAAAAAGATCGATGGAGATTCCACCACCTCAACCAGCGACAATCGGCCTTCAAATTGTTCGGAGAGATTCCTCACAAAACGTGGCCAATGGTCAGCACCAGGTATCAGTTCGTGTAGCACCGACATCATCTGACAGCCATTACATACACCAAGCCCAAAGGTATCCTTGCGCTCAAAGAATTTTGCAAATGAATCCCGTACACGACCATTGAATAGTATGGACTTTGCCCACCCCTCGCCAGCACCGAGAACATCTCCATAAGAGAACCCACCACAGGCCACTACCCCACGGAAATCATTAAGATCAACCCGCCCTTCAAGCAGATCACTCATATGGACATCCTGACAATCAAAACCGGCCCGATCAAAGGCAGCAGCCATCTCCACCTGACCATTTACACCCTGCTCACGCAGAATTGCCATCGACGGTCTAACCCCACGCTTGATATATGGTGCTGCAATATCAGCATCGATCTCAAACGAGACAACAGCCGACATTCCCGGATCCTTCACATCCAGCAGACGATCATACTCCTGGTCTGCACAATCCGAGTTGTCACGCAGTCGCTGAATCTGCCAACTAGTCTCTGACCATGCACGCTGCAGGTCAACACGACTCTCATCAACAATAATATCTCCCTGATTGCGTACAGTAATTCTGTCATTATCAGACAGTGTGCCAAGCACATGGGTATGGCTGAATAGACCATAATCACGCAGTTTCTGTTGTACAACCTCCAGATCAGAGTGTCTGATCTGTATTACTGCTCCCAGCTCTTCATTAAAGAGTGCTGCAGAGGGATCACCATCAAGATCATCGATCAACAGTGATAACCCTGTATGGCCAGCAAATGCCATCTCACACAGTGTAGTAAAGAGACCGCCATCTGAACGATCATGATAGGCGAGGATCTGTCCGTCCTCATTCATTTCCTGGATCAGTCCAAAGAAATGACGCATGGCACCAGGATCATTCAGATCTGGCGCATGGTGCCCCACTTGCTTGTATACCTGGGCTAATGCAGACCCTCCAAGACGACTCTTTCCCTTTCCAAGATCAATCAACAAGAGATCACTGTCTCCTGCATCAGTGATTAATTGCGGGGTTAACGTCTTTCTAATGTCCGCACACGGAGCAAAAGCACAGGCGATCAGTGAGATTGGTGCAGTAACAGAGCGCTTCTCGCCATCCTCTTCCCAGACACTCTTCATCGACATGGAGTCCTTGCCAACTGGAACCGAGATATCAAGTTGCTGACATAGTTCAGATACAGCCTTCACCGTATCGAACAGTGCCGCATCTTCACCCGGATGACCTGCTGGGGCCATCCAGTTTGCAGACAATCTAATCTGATCTATTGAACCTATTCTGCTTGCAGCAATATTTGTCAGTGCCTCGCCAACAGCCATACGACCTGAAGCAGCCGGATGGATGAGTGCTGTTGGAGCAGATTCACCAAGCGCCGTAGTCTCACCCGTGTAACTGTTGTAACTGGTTGCAGTTACAGCAACATCAGCCACAGGCACCTGCCATGGACCCACCATCTGATCTCTTGCAACCAATCCGGTAACAGTACGATCACCGATAGTAACAAGGAATGACTTGTTGGCCACCGTTGGCAGACGCAACACCCTGTAGATCGCCTCATGCAAATCAATCTTGTCAGTCTCAAATTCCAGCTTATGGAATGGCTTGTGGTGAACCTCACGCAACATCTTCGGAGGTTTGCCAAATAACACGTCCATAGGCAGATCTATCGGCGTGTTATCAAAGTGGCCATCCCCCATAACAAGTTTCTGCTCTCTGGTGGCCTCACCAATTACTGCATACGGGCATCTCTCACGCTCACAGAGCGCACGAAACTGCTCCATACGTGATGTATCTATGGCAAGAATATAGCGCTCTTGCGCCTCATTACACCAGATCTCCAGAGGAGACATTCCAGGCTCATCATTAAGCACCATTCGCAACTCAAAACGGCCTCCGCGCCCACAATCGTTAACAATCTCCGGCACTGCATTTGATAGTCCGCCTGCCCCCACATCATGAATGGAGACAATAGGATTTTCATTCATCTGCCAACAGCGATCAATCACCTCCTGACATCGACGCTCCATCTCAGGATTGCCTCGTTGCACAGAGGCAAAGTCCAGGCTCTCTGAACTACTGCCACTAGTCATGGATGAGGCAGCTCCACCGCCCAGACCGATCAACATTGCCGGGCCACCCAGAACTACTATCTGTGTACCAGGTGGAATTTCATTTTTCTCTACATCCTTACGCCTGATGTTGCCCATGCCACCAGCCAACATTATCGGTTTGTGATAACCACGCACCTCATCACCTTCCGCTCCCGCCACCTTCTCTTCAAAGGTTCTAAAATAACCATGAATGGCTGGACGCCCAAATTCATTGTTGAATGCGGCCGCCCCAATTGGAGCTTCCAACATGATATCCAGCGCAGATACAATTCTTGATGGCTTACCGTAATCCTTCTCCCAAGGCTGCTCGGCACCAGGAATCCTCAGGTTTGAGACAGAGTATCCAGAGAGGCCTGCCTTTGGTTTAGAGCCACGCCCTGTGGCACCACCATCCCTGATCTCACCACCTGCACCTGTTGCAGCCCCTGGAAATGGGGATATTGCAGTTGGATGGTTATGAGTCTCAGCCTTATAAACAATATCGATCTGCTCCTCTGTTGTGCCATAACGAGACCGATCTCCCTGCGGGAAAAATCTACCACCACCAAATCCTTCGATAACCGCGGCATTATCCTTATATGCAGAGAGCACGCCTTCCGGGTTATTCCTGTGGGTATCACGAATCATGCCAAACAGAGTTTCATCACGCTGTTCGCCATCAATAATCCAGTCTGCATTAAAAATCTTGTGGCGACAGTGTTCCGAGTTTGCCTGGGCAAACATCATCAACTCAACATCATTTGGATTGCGCCCCATCGCCTCGAAGTTTTCCACCAGATAATCAATCTCATCATCTGCCAAGGCGAGCCCCAGAGAGTTATTGGCCTCTTCCAGAGCAACTTTCCCCCCACCAAGAATATCAACACTCATTACCGGTGCTGGCTCGGCAGTGGTAAAGAGAGCCTCTGCATCAGACTCATCATCCAGCACTGTTTCAGTCATCCTGTCATGTATCAGGGAAAACAGCTTGGCCTCATTATCCAAATCCAGACTACCCTCAATCTCCACCCCCCATTCAACTCCACGCTCAATCCTGTGCACATCATTCAGGCCACAGTTGTTGGCAATGTCGGTAGCCTTACTGGCCCATGGAGATATGGTTCCCAGACGGGGCACAACAATAAGCCTTCTACCTCTCAATGAGGTCTCATCATGTGATGGCCCATACTCCAGCAACTTCTCCAGAACAGTCTGCTGCTCTTCAGTCAACGTTGAGTACAGATCAACAAAATGGAGCCACCGGGTTGTAATTCCTTTTACCGCCGGCAGCTCTCTGGAGAATAGTTCTTCCATCTTTCCCAGTCTGAACCGAGAAAGTGCCGGACCACCCTTTATGACTAACATGCAATTACCCTTTTATCATTAATCAAACTATCTCTCTCCAACCCAGCCCATCCTTTTGGCTAGCAATTGAGATCCATTTTTTTTCACAACCCAAGGCACCACTAACTGCGGAAACCGCCTTCTCTTCACAATTATTCTGCTCGCTCAAGTGCATTACAACAAGATGCTGCAGTGAAGATGTATCTATCTCATGCAGCAACATTGCCGCCTGCTGATTACTCAAGTGTCCAAGCCTCCCCATAACCCTTTTCTTTAATGAATATGGATATGGGCCTATAGCCAACATATCAGGATCATAATTGCACTCAAGCAACAGCGCATCACATCCATCAAGCTGTCTTTCTATGTGAGAAGAGACCTCCCCTGTATCAGTCAACAGACCAACCCTTTGCTTCCCATTAGAGAAGGTAAACTGGATCGGCTCCTCTGCATCATGTGACACATGGAATGGGGAAACCTCTATGGCACCAATAGAGAACCTTTCAAACCCACCAATAACTCTGACTGAATCAAACAGACCATGTCTACGCTCAGCCTCCGCTGCAGTACCAGACGTCATCCATACCGGACATCCTGTTTTTTTGGCTAACCGCCTGACACCACCAAGATGATCACCATGCTCATGCGTAACCAGGATCGCATCAATCTCATCGAGAGCTTTTCCCAACCGCTGCAGACGAATCTCAGTCTGTTTCAGTGAGAACCCACAATCAACAAGAATTGTGGTCTCTTCTGTTTCAAACAGTGTCCCATTACCCTTGCTGCCACTTCCCAGAGAGGCAAATCGCATAAACTACTTCAGCTGTTCATGCAGCAAGGTCAGTATTCGTCTGGCTGTTCCAGAATTATCTATCTGCCCGTCAGAAGTCATGACAACAATCCGACTCACCTCTTCATGGGACTCGATACGAATCTGGTACTCACCCTCTTCAGGCTGATCCTCACCACCCCAGAACTTGAGCTTATCCAAAATTCCATCCTGTTCATTATCCTTGAATGGATCTATATAACGAACATAGTAGATTCCTTTGGAACGATCTCGATCCTCAACCGTAAATCCAACTCGGTCCAGCGCATGACCTGTACGTCTCCAGGTCCGAGGGAACCCCTCCTTGACCAATACAAACTTCTCGCCATCAGCAGAATCGACTATACGAGCGCGTTCAACTATACCCTTGCCTTCCAGACCGGCCAGAGCAGTATTAGCCCTGGTTGCCTCCATTCCCAGGAAGGACATAATTCTGCTCAGCAGCTCTGCCTCCAACTCTGCCATTGCTGGATGGGGTTGCCAGACAAAAGAGTCCCCTGATGCAACCTCTTCCATGCGGCGATGACTCAGATATAGCTCTGTAACCCCCTCCTGATCAGTACGTTCCAGTCGGATTCTGAATTTATCACGTGTCCCTGTTGAGTAGAGCATATCTAACGCTTTGCCAAGGATATTACGAATTGGCCCTTCCTTAATCTCTGCACGATTCTCTGCCCAATCGGTCTCCATGATTCCTATTCTTGGATCCTCTCGCTCAATTATGAACCCATTCTTCAACCAAAACTCACGCAGTTTAGACCACAACTGCTCCGGAGTTGCGTTGATCACCAGCCAGCGTTGGTCGCCATCCTTGACCACCCTGATCTCTTTCTGTACCGGCATAACATCCTGCGAGTTCTCCAGCAGCCCCCCAACGCCACCATCAGACTCATAACTCTTGAGTGAGGCAACACCTCCTGGAACCTGGTAAAGATCCTGCATTGTTGAGGTGGTCAAGTCCGGTGGAATTTCGAGTGGCTTTGTCTCTACTGCACTCTCATAACTGAGCTCTTTCTTGTAAGCCTTGTATTTGTCTACAGTATTATCCACTGTGCTGCAGGAGATCAGCGAGAGTGCCCCTAGCAAAATTGCGGCTCCAGGGAGGAGGCCTCTACGATTCATAATTGTTATTTTCATAATTTATCTGGTTACTTTTCTTGATTCACTTCGGCAGCACCTATTGCATCCTTGATAGCAGATCGATACATCTCTGATAGTGGAGTCAAAGGCAGACGTATACCCTCTGCAATCATCCCCATCTCATATAGAGCCCACTTTACCGGAATTGGATTTGCCTCGAGGAAAAGATCGCGATGAAGAAGTTTCAGGGGCTCATTTATTGCGTGCGCCTTTTCACTATCTCCAGCCATTGCCGCCACACACATCTCATGCATCTGTCGTGGTGCCACATTGGCAGTTACCGAGATGGTTCCATGACCACCCTGGAGGATGAAATCGGTACAGGTAGAATCGTCTCCACTATAGATCTCGAACCCATCCTCACTAAGAGAATGAATCGGCTCAATCCTTTCAAGATCACCGGTTGCCTCCTTTACCCCAATAATATTTGGAACTTTTGAAAGCCTGCCAATAGTCTCCGGAAGCATGTCACAGGCTGTACGCCCAGGCACATTGTAGAGAATCTGTGGAATATCAACTGCCTCGGCAACTGCCTTATAGTGCAGATAGAGCCCTTCCTGGGTCGGCTTGTTGTAGTAAGGTGTCACCAGAAGAGCGGCATTGGCACCCTGCTCTTTTGCGCACCTGGTCAGATCGATGGCCTCTTGGGTTGAGTTGGCTCCAGTACCTGCGATAACTGGCACACGACCATTCGATATCCGGATAACTCGCTTAATCACCTCACAATGCTCACTCTCATTCAGAGTAGCTGACTCCCCGGTTGTGCCCATAGCAACAATGGCATCTGTTCCATTCTTGACATGAAACTCAACCAGCTGATCCAGTGCCTCCCAATCCAATCCACCATCAGGGTGCATCGGTGTAACCAGCGCAACCATACTTCCTTGAAACATCGATATTACTCTCTTCTATAAAATGTTTTTCTCTGAACTGTAAATGGTACTTCTGCAAAGGTGCAGTGACAAGATATACTCTCCAATACTATGGAAAAGAAATCACCCACCAATCCCTCACAAACAGTGACTGATAACCTTGTTATCACTGCAATCGGCAAAGATCGCCCAGGAATCATCAATGAGCTCTCCAGAATTGTACTGGAACAGAAGGGCAATGTTGTTGACAGCAGAATGACGGTGCTTGGCGGTGAGTTTGCCATCCTGTTACTGGTCTCCGGGAAATGGGACACTATTGCGCGCCTGGAGGCCACACTGCCAAAATTCCAGGAAAAACTTGAACTCACAATTCTTACCAAGCGAACATCTGATCGCCCCATCAAACATGAACACCTCCCTTACCACGTTGAGGTTATCTCGATTGATCATCCAGGAATCGTCTACAAAGTGGCTGACTTCTTCTCCTCACGGCAGATAAATGTAGAGGAGATGAACACCAGTAGCCACCATGCGCCCCATACAGGAACACCAATGTTTGTATTAAATATGGTTTTGGGAGTCCCAAGAAAAGAGTCAATAACCCAGCTGAGGGAAAACTTTCTCGACTTCTGTGACTCACAAAATCTTGATGGCATGCTCGAGCCTATCAAGTAAGGAAGATCCAATTACGCTTTTTCAGAGGTTCCGTAGCAAGTGAAAAATTTACTGGACAGCCTTCTCCTCCAGAGTCGGCCACGCTGAAATAACCGCTTTAACCAGGGTCGCCAGAGGAATAGCAAAAAATACCCCCCAGAACCCCCAGACTCCCCCAAAAAAGAGTACTGCAACAATAATTGCTACCGGATGCAGATTAACCACCTCAGAGAACAGCAGCGGTACCAGCACATTCCCATCCAGAGCCTGGATAACCCCGTAAACCAGCATTATGGTTCCGAACTCTCCACCCCACCCAAACTGGTAGAAGGCCACTGCAGCCACCGGGATGGTGACAACTGTTGCTCCAACAAATGGCACCAGTACCGAGAGGCCAACCAGAACACCAAGCAGCAGGGAGTACTGAAGGTTCACCACAACAAACGCGATATAGGTTGCACCTCCTACAATCAACATCTCCCAGAATTTACCTCGTATATAATTGCCAATCTGCAGATCCACCTCACTCCAGACCCGCTCTGCCAATGAGCGATCATTCGGCAGAAATGCAGTTACCCATGAAAAAAGTTCTTTTTTATCCTTGAGCATAAAGAAAACCAACAGCGGAATCAGTACCAGATAGATCAGCATGGTTATGATTCCCGGGATATATCCAAGACTTTTCGCAAGCGCCTGCTGTGCAAACTCTGTCATGGAACGGCTGGCAGCATTGGCAATCTCGGTCACCTGCTCAACACTTACAAGTGTCGGATAACTCTCAGGCAGCTGGGAGAGCATATCTCTGCCTGTCTGCACCATTGCCGGTACAGCAGAAAGAAATTGTGTTATCTGGCTGGACAGCAGTGGCAACATGACAACCACCAGAAAAACCATAAAGGCAATAAAGAACAGATAAATCAGCCAAATAGAAAGTGATTTATTTGTCCCACGATGCTGTAGCTGTTCAATTGGCGTGTCCATCAGATAAGCCAGAACAATGGCCACCAGAACGGGGCCCAATATCTGTCCAAATAGAATTACTACCGCAAAAACAGTAGCTAACAGAATTAGCAGAATAACCAACTGTGGGTTGGAGAGTTGACGCTGAAACCAGCTTGAAAAGATATTATTCATCAATATATATCTGATAGTGCGACTGGAAAATCTCCTCCAGCTCATCAATCACCTCGGCTGCCTCACGCCCACTCACCAAATGAGCACTCATCAGATCAGCACTCTGTTTTAATAGTTTATCGTGATTCAACATGGGGTAAGTCTCTGATAATCGTCGGATTGCCATAACAACCCTCTCATTTTTCGGTCGCAGCAGACCCTGTGGGTTCTCTTTTGCGGCTGCCTCCACCACTTCTCCTGATTTCACCCCATCTCCATCATGATGGAGAAAAGTCGCATACCTTAATAGTGCATTACGGTCATCACCACTTAATGCAGAAAATATCTTCCGCAACTGATCAAACGCATCCATCTTTTGATTCAGGGTTTCCTTAACTCAATTCGTCTACCTTGTATGCATCACAATACTCTTTGGCAAATTCCAGTAGCTCATCCATAGCTCGAAGTCTGAACTTCTGCTTCTGATGCACAAAGGAGAATGGGCGAATCATATGAGGATCAAGGTGAATCATCTTGACTGTACCCAACTGCAACTCCTTCTGTATTGATGCCTTGGAGATAATGGTAATTCCGATTCCCGACTCAACAGCACCCTTGATCGCCTCTGGACTACCAAGCTCCATAATGACATTGAGATCAGATGGATTAACTCCAGCCCCTGTCAGATAGTCATGAATCACCTCTCGTGTTCCAGAACCCTCCTCTCGCCATATATATGGGTACTCCTTAAGCTGCTCTATCTTTATAGACTCTTTACTGGACAGCGGATGATCAGGAGGAACAATCAACACCAGCTCATCCTCACGACAGAGGTCAAGCTGTAGCTTCTTATTGGATACCGGGGCCTCTACAATTCCCAGGTCAATTACATTGTTCTCAATCATGGAGACCACACTATCAGTATTTCCAACCTTCAGACGAATCGTAACCGACGGGTGCTTCTCATGAAATCTTCCCAACATGTTAGGTACCATATACTCGGCAATAGTGGTGCTCGCCCCCACAATCAATACACCACTTACCTCTCCGGTCATCTCACGTACTGCATTGTCCATCTCACCATAGAGGTCCAAAATTCTCTCTGCGTACTCAAAGACTCTACCGCCAGCCTCTGTAAGAGTTATTCGATTATGGGTACGATCAAACAGACGGGTATTAAAATAGTCTTCCAGCTGTCTCACCTGAAAAGTGACCGCTGGTTGCGTCATGTGTAGTGACTCTGCAGCTTTTGTGAAGCTGAGCATGCGAGCCACAGTGTGAAAAACTTGTAATCTACGATCTGCCATAATCCTTTCCCAAAATTTCCCCCCTTGGAGAACCTTCCTGATAAAAAGACTTTATAACATAAAAAAGATCAATACTCCAATAGGGAACATAGTGGTATACCGCAACGTTAAAACATAGAGTTACTCAGAACTCCTCATTAAAGGCCTCACGATATGACTCCTTGAACTCCTCCATTGTAAAATGGTGATTCTGGGTGCCATGAGTACCTATCTTTATAGAGCCTAGAAGTGAGGCAATCTGGCCAGTTATCTTCCACTCCATGTCATTGAGCAGACCAAATAGCAGCCCTGCGCGAAAAGCATCACCACAACCTGTTGGATCAAGCGTATGTTCAACAGAAACCGCTGGAATATCAATACGATGCCCACCAGCGTAGATAATCGACCCCTCTCCCCCACGGGTGACAATCAGCGCATTCACACGCTCTGCAATCTCTACCGCACTCAATCCGGTACGCTCCTGCATCAAGGCAGACTCATAATCATTTACCGCAATCCATGTGGCTTGATCAATAAATTGAATAAGGTCCTCCTTGCCAAACATCGGTAGCCCCTGACCAGGGTCAAAAATAAATGGAATATCTGCCTCTGCAAACTGAGCGGCATGCTCCACCATTCCTTCACGACCATCAGGTGAGACAATCCCCAGAGAGACCCCCTCAATATCAGAGACAGAGTTAAGGTGTGAAGAATTCATGGCACCGGGATGAAATGCAGTTATCTGGTTATCATCCATATCTGTGGTTATAAATGCCTGAGCAGTATAATTATTTGTGATTTCCTGCAATCCACTAGTGGCAATACCAAACTTCTCCATCCATTCACGATAGGGGGCAAAATCAATGCCGACAGTTGCCATTGGGATCGGTTTTTCACCCAACAAATTGAGGTTGTAGGCGATATTGCCAGCCGTTCCTCCAAACTCCCGTCTCATCTCAGGAACCAGAAAAGACACATTTAACATGTGAACCTTATCCGGAAGAATATGATTCTTGAATTTATCCGGAAAAACCATTATCTGATCAAATGCATATGAACCACATATAAGTGCTGTCATTTTCTGCTAATTCCTTATTACTGTTTATACCAATTCAAATCCAACTCTCTTGCTGCACGCACATCATCCAGGCGCCTTACCGGTAGCGTCCAGGGGGCGCCCTTTACCTGATCCGGAGACTCTTTCGCCTCTCGCAGAATCTGCGCCATTACATCCACAAATGCATCCAGTGTCGCCTTGTCTTCAGTCTCTGTTGGCTCAATCAAGAGACACTCTGGAATCAGCAAAGGAAAATATGTGGTTGGGGCATGGTGCCCATAATCCAGCAGACGCTTGGCAAAATCCATGGCAGATATACCAAGCTCCTTTGCCTCTCTCTTCAGAGTAACAATAAACTCATGAGTTGCTCGTCGCTCAGGAATAGCCAGAGTAAAACCAGCCTGCTCCATCTTCTTCATCAGATAGTTGGCATTCAAAACTGAATAGTCTGCAACTCGTTCCATACCATCTGTGCCCAACATCCTTGCATAGATGTATGCGCGCAACAGTATTCCTACATTGCCACTCCACGCAGAGAGGCGTCCAATACTCTCAGGGCGATCCTGCTCCTCCATCCACCCAAACTCTGGTGGCTGATCTGGAGAATCACCATCGATCTTCTTGACCATAGGGATGGGAAGATATGGGGCGAGTCGCCTGTTTGCAACCACAGGCCCTGCACCTGGCCCACCACCTCCGTGAGGGGTTGAAAAGGTCTTGTGAACATTAATATGGATAACATCAAATCCCATATCACCGGGACGGGTCTTACCAAGAATTGCGTTCAGATTAGCGCCATCATAGTAGAGCAACCCTCCAGCCTTATGCATGATGTCAGCAATCTCTTCAATCCTGCGCTCGAACACTCCAAGAGTTGATGGATTGGTCAGCATAATTCCAGCTGTCTGCGGCCCAACCACCTCACGCAGCGCATCCACATCCACATCGCCGGACTCATTGGTTGCAATCTCTCTTACCTTATAACCACACATAACCGCAGAGGCAGGATTTGTACCGTGTGCCGCATCAGGGACAAGAATCTCACTTCTTGCATCATCTCCCCGTGCATCGTGGTAGGCACGGATCATGGCAACCCCGGCAAACTCACCCTGAGCCCCTGCGGCTGGAGTCAATGATGCAGCCTCCATACCGGTTACACTCTGAAGTATCTCCTGTAACTCATATAGAGATGCCATTACCCCCTGCCCCAGAGCAGCATCACCTGCAGGGTGACGATTGAGGAAACCGGATTGCATTGCCAACGTATTGCAACCTCGAGGGTTGTACTTCATGGTACAAGAGCCCAGAGGATAAAAATTAGTATCAATCGAAAAGTTCTTCTGTGAAAGCCGGGTATAGTGGCGTACTGCCTGCAGCTCAGACACTTCTGGAAGATCAACTCTCTTCTCTCTCTTCAGCAAATCTGGAATATCAACCAGTGGCTTTTTCTGCTCACCAACATACTGTGCCCTGTTACTTCTACCAGACTCTGAGCGCTCAAAAATCAACATTAGATCTTCTCCCCTGCCAACACACTCTCCAGGGCTGTGGCAAAACGCTCTATTTCACTATTACTACGCAACTCTGTGGCACAAATTAACAACATATTCTTTCCCAATTCCGGGTAGTTTTCAGAGAGCTGGATTCCTCCCACAATATCCTGCCAAACCAGTGCTGCCAGCACCTCGCCAGCATCTCTTGGCAACTCGACAACCACCTCATGAAAGAATGGTGACGAGAAGTGTTGAGTCACCCCATCAATAGCTGTCAACCGCTCAACCATTTTGTGACTATTATGGTGTGATCCTGTAGCCATCTGCTCCAGCCCATCACTCCCCATTAAGCTCATGAAAATTGTGGAGGCTGTTACCATCAGCCCCTGATTAGTGCATATATTGGAGGTCGCCTTCGAGCGACGGATATGCTGCTCTCTGGCCTGCAGAGTCAAGGTAAATCCGGGATGATCTTCAAGATCACGAGTCTGTCCAACAAGACGTCCCGGCAACTGCCTAACCAGCGCCTTCGTACAACACAAAAAGCCAAGGAATGGGCCTCCGGAAGAGAGCGGAACACCAAGTGGCTGGCCCTCACCACAGACAATATCGGCCCCCTTCTCTCCCCATTCACCAGGTGGGCTAAGTACAGTAACTGCTATCGGATTAACACAACCAACCACCAACATGCCGTGTTTATGCGCCATATCAGTCAGACCATGTACATCCTCGAGTGTACCAAAGTAGCCAGGCAACGGGATAACCAGCGCCGCATAATCATCCCCCTCATCAATTTTCAGAGAGGCGGGGGCAAGCGCACCGGGCTTGGCATCATAGTCCAACTCAACCAACTCAATCCCTTGATGGCGCACCAATGTATCAACTACCTTTCTATAGGCTGGATTCACTGTTCTTGGCATCAAAATTCGTTTTGACTTTGAGCGACGATTTGCCCGTACCGCCATCAATACAGCCTCGGCCAGAGCTGATGCTCCATCATAGAGTGATGCATTCGAGACATCCATTGCCATCAGGCTGGATATCATTGACTGGTACTCATAAAGCATCTGCAAGGTACCCTGGCTTGCCTCAGCCTGATATGGGGTATAGGCAGTATAAAATTCACCACGTGTTGCAAGTTCCCATACTGCAGCCGG